>JAVXWV010000453.1:0-4431 GCA_032230775.1 Mycobacterium sp.
TAACGTGAACTCCCGTGGATCCCGACCGTCTAGCCGATATCGCCGCACTTGACTCCACCCTGACCACGGTGGAGCGGGTGCTCGATGTCGACGGCCTGCGGACGCGGATCGAAAAGCTGGAGCACGAAGCCTCCGACCCGAATCTGTGGGACGACCAGGCGCGCGCCCAGAAGGTCACCAGCGAGCTTTCCCATACCCAGGGAGAGTTGCGCCGGGTCGAGGAGCTTCGCCAGCGTCTCGACGACCTGCCGGTGCTCTATGAAATGGCCGCCGAAGAGGGCGGCGCAAGCGGCGACGATGCGCTCGCCGAGGCCGACGCCGAGTACAAGAAGCTGCACGAGGACATCGCGGCGATGGAGGTCCGGACGCTGCTCGGCGGCGAGTACGACGAACGCGAGGCGCTGGTCAACATCCGCTCGGGCGCGGGCGGCGTGGATGCCGCGGACTGGGCCGAGATGCTGATGCGGATGTACATCCGCTGGGCCGAGTAGCACAAGTATCCGGTCGAGGTCTTCGACACGTCCTACGCCGAAGAGGCGGGCATCAAGAGCGCGACGTTCGTGGTGCACGCGCCGTTCGCGTACGGCACCCTCTCCGTAGAGCAGGGCACGCACCGGCTGGTGCGAATCAGCCCATTCGACAACCAGGGCAGGCGCCAGACATCGTTCGCCGAAGTCGAAGTGCTGCCCGTCACCGAGACCACCGATCACATCGACATTCCCGAGACGGACGTGCGTGTCGACGTGTACCGGTCCAGCGGTCCCGGCGGCCAGTCGGTGAACACCACAGACTCAGCGGTTCGACTCACCCACATCCCGACGGGTATCGTCGTCACTTGCCAGAACGAAAAGTCGCAACTGCAGAACAAGGTTTCGGCCATGCGTGTCCTTCAGGCAAAGTTATTGGAACGCAAGCGTTTAGAAGAACGTGCTGAGCTGGACGCGTTGAAGAGCGATAGTGGCAGCTCGTGGGGCAACCAGATGCGCTCATACGTGTTGCACCCCTACCAGATGGTTAAGGACCTGCGCACCGAGTACGAGGTCGGTAACCCGGCCGCGGTACTGGACGGAGACATCGACGGATTCCTCGAAGCGGGGATTCGTTGGCGCAATAGGAAAGATGACGAATAGCACCGTACTTGCAATGAGTTTCGCCGACCGCTGGCACGACTTCTGGCTCGGCAGCATCGGCGACTGGATCCTCGTCAGAGGCGTGCCCATCGCGCTGTATCTGATTGGCGGCTTGCTTGCCGCCCGGTTCATCAACTGGTTCGCGCAACGAATCGTCCGGCGCATCGACGCCGAATATCGGGAAAGCGATCAGCTGGTACGCACGGAGAGCGCCAAGCACCGCCAGGCCGTCGCGTCGGTGATCTCCTGGGTGTCGGTTGCGCTGCTGTTCGTAGTCGTGATGATGCAGGTCACTACGATCCTCGCCATTCCGGTCGGATCACTCGTCGCGCCCGCAGCGGTGCTGGGCGCCGCACTCGGTTTCGGCGCGCAGCGCGTCGTGCAGGACCTGCTCTCCGGGTTCTTCATCATCACCGAGAAGCAGTACGGCTTCGGTGACCTGGTATCCCTCACGGTCGCAGGTATCAACCTCCCCGCCGAAGGCACGGTGGAGGACGTCACGCTGCGTGTCACCAGGCTGCGCTCCACCGAGGGCGAGATGTACACCATTCCCAACGGCCAGATCGTCAAGACGGTGAACCTGTCGAAGGACTGGGCGCGTGCCGTCATCGACATCCCGGTCCCCACGTCGGCGGACCTCAATTTGGTCAACGACGTGCTGCACGACGTGGCCGAGAAGGCGATGGAGGACACAAGTCTCAGTGCGCTGCTCTTGGACGCACCCCAGATGATGGGCGTGGAGAGCATCGAGCTGGAAACAGTGAACCTGCGGATGGTGGCCCGCACCTTGCCGGGCAAGCAATTCGAGGTCGGTCGCCGGTTGCGGGTGCTGGTGGTTAGGGCGCTGCGCCGTGCAGGCATTGTCACGTCCGCCGACTCGACGCCGATGGTGGCCGCGATTCCTCATCCGGCGACAGCGGGCGGCGCCGAGGAAGAGACCCAGGGCTCGACGGAGCAGAAACAGTGACGTCATGGCTGAAGGCCAGGCTCGGCCGGATGAGGGTTTCGACGGTGGTGCTCATCGTCGCGTTCTTCGCTCTGTTCTGGGTTTACCACAACTTCGAGCCACGGCCCGCCGCAACGGAGACGCCGCCGACGGCGGTCGTCCCGCCGGGCTTCGTGCCCGATCCGAACTACACCTGGGTGCCGCGGACCAACGTGCGCAGACCCAAGGAGACGCTGACGACGGAGACGACCACGCCGACCACCACCAGCCCGACGGAGACTACTACGACGTCGCCAGGGGAGACCACCAGCCCGACGTCGCCCTCTGCGTCCACGCCGACGACGACCTCGTCAGGGGAGACAACCAGCCCGACGCCGACCCAAGCGCCGACGACCACGCCTGCGGCCGGGTCTGGACCGGCGCAGACGACGCCGGCTCCGCCGAGATAGCGCTGAGCGGCTTCGGTTCCCGTCACCGCTACACTGGCGGTCCGTGATGATCACCCTCGACCATGTGACCAAGCTGTATAAGTCGTCGGCCCGGCCTGCGCTGGACAACGTGTCGCTCAAGGTCGACAAGGGTGAATTCGTCTTTCTCATCGGCCCGTCGGGCTCGGGCAAGTCGACGTTCATGCGACTGCTGCTGGCCGAAGAGGTTCCCACCGAAGGTGACATCCGGGTCTCCAAGTTCCACGTCAACAAGCTGGCGGGCCGCCACGTACCGAGCCTGCGTCAGGTGCTCGGCTGCGTGTTCCAGGATTTCCGGCTGCTGCAGCAGAAGACGGTGTTCGAGAACGTCGCCTTTGCGCTCGAGGTGATCGGCAAGCGTGGGGAGGTGATCAACCGGGTGGTGCCCGACGTGCTGGAGATGGTCGGGCTCTCGGGTAAGGCCAGCCGGCTGCCCGGCGAGCTGTCCGGTGGTGAACAGCAGCGCGTCGCGATCGCCCGTGCCTTCGTCAACCGTCCGTTGGTGCTGCTCGCCGACGAGCCGACCGGCAACCTGGACCCTGAGACCAGCAAGGACATCATGGACCTGCTCGAGCGCATCAATCGCACCGGAACGACGGTGCTGATGGCCACCCACGATCATCACATCGTCGACTCGATGCGCCAGCGCGTCGTCGAACTGGAGTTGGGCAGGCTGGTTCGCGACGAGCAACGCGGCGTCTACGGAATGGATCGCTAAGTGCGCTTCGGCTTCCTTATCAATGAAGTTCTAACCGGGCTTCGTCGCAACGTCACCATGACGATTGCGATGATCTTGACGACCGCGATCTCCATCGGGCTGTTCGGTGGCGGGCTGTTGGTGGTTCGGCTCGCCGACAACTCCCGCAAGATCTATCTCGATCGCGTGGAGAGCCAGGTCTTCCTGACCAACGACGTCTCCGCCAACGACCCGACATGCGACGGCGATGCGTGCAAGGCGCTGCGCGCGAAGATCGAGGGACTCGACGAGGTGAAGTCGGTGCGGTTCTTGAACCGTGACGACGCGTACAACGATGCGATCAAGAAGTTTCCGCAGTACAAGGACGTGGCAGGCAAGGAGGCGTTCCCGGCTTCCTTCATCGTCAAGCTCGACAATCCCGAGCAGCACAAGGATTTTGACGCGGCGATGGTCGGGCAGCCAGGCGTGCTCAATGTGCTGAACCAGAAGGACTTGATCGACCGGTTGTTCGCGGTGCTCGACGGCTTGTCGAACGCCGCATTCGCGGTGGCGTTGGTGCAGGCGGTCGGCGCAGTCCTGTTGATAGCCAACATGGTTCAAGTGGCGGCCTATACCCGTCGAACCGAGATCGGCATCATGCGATTGGTGGGTGCCAGCCGCTGGTATACCCAATTGCCGTTCCTGGTGGAGGCGATGCTGGCCGCGTTCATCGGCGTGGTGATCTCAATCGTCGGCCTGATCCTGGTGCGAGCGATGTTCCTGGAGAACGCGCTCAATCAGTTCTATCAAGCGAATCTGATCGCCAGGGTCGACTACGCCGACATCCTCTACATCGCTCCGATCCTCTTGTTCGTCGGCGTGGCGATGGCCGGTGTCACGGCCTATGCCACTCTGCGGCTTTACGTTCGAAGATAGCCATGGCCAAGAAGGCGGCCCCAGAAAGGTCGAGCAACAACAAGGTCGTCGCGACCAATCGCAAGGCGCGGCACAACTATTCGATCCTGGAAACGTTCGAGGCCGGGGTTGCGCTGGTGGGCACCGAGGTCAAGAGCCTGCGCGACGGCCAAGCCTCGCTGGCCGACGCGTTCGCCACCGTGGACGACGGCGAGATCTGGCTGCGCAACCTGCACATCCCTGAGTATCACCACGGCAGCTGGACCAACCACGCACCGCGCCGCAACCGCAAACTGT
>JAVXWV010000516.1:0-12481 GCA_032230775.1 Mycobacterium sp.
GTTCGGTGGCACCTCCAAGTCCCGACGCGATGCTATTCTCCGATAGAGAGAATGCCAATACCGCACATGGAGAACGCTTGATGGTCGACCTCGAGTTGGACGCCGGCCTGGCGATCGTCACCATCGACCGGCCGCACGCTCGCAACGCCATCTCGCTGGAGACGATGGACCAGTTGGATAAGGCGCTCGACGGGGCCGAGGGCGCCGCCGCGCTCGCCATCACCGGTGCAGGCGACCGCGCATTCGTCTCGGGCGGCGACCTCAAGGAACTCAGCGCATTGCGCACCGAACTCGAAGCGTCGTCAATGGCATTCCGGATGCGGTCGATCTGCGATCGGATCGCCGGTTTCCCCACTCCCACCATCGCCGCGCTGAACGGCCATGCGCTTGGCGGCGGCGCAGAGTTCGCGGTGGCGGCCGACATCCGGCTTGCCGCCGATGACGTCAAGATCGGCTTCAATCAGGTGACGCTGGAGATCATGCCGGCATGGGGCGGCGCCGAGCGCCTGGTCGCGCTGGTCGGTTACAGCAAGGCACTGTTGCTGGCGGGCACGGGCAGCGTGCTCGACGCCGCCGAAGCGCAGCGAATCGGCTTGGTGGACAAGGTGTTAACGCGTGCTTCCTTTGACACCGACTGGCGCGCAATCGCGACGTCTCTGGCAACCCGCCCTGCCGGTGAGATCAAACGCGTGATGAAGGGCGTCTCCGCGACCGAGGCCGTCGCGGCCTTCGCCCGATTGTGGGTGGCCGACGAACACTGGGCCGCCGCCGACAAGGTGATGAAGCGCGGCAAGTAGTTGGCGTTGGCGCGCCCTGGTCGCGGGATACAGCGTGTCGTAGACCGTCATCATTCATTTGTTGACGATTCCGGGAAGGTACTGCTCGCCACGGCGTTCGAGCAATCTGTTCTCTCTAGACGAGAACGCCATTTCCGATTATCGTCAACGCCGTGTCGACACAGCAGATAGCGCTCGCGCCGGAGATCTCGACCTGGCCCGACGCCAACCCCCAGCTCATAGGAAGCACCTGCGGCAAGTGCGGTGCCACCACCTTTCCCGTCCAGGAGCGCTGCCCCAAGTGCAGCGCCGGGGAGATGTCCGAAGTGCTGCTGCCACGGCGCGGCACTCTCGTCGCGTGGACGACCCAGGGGTTCCCGCCCGGGCCGCCGTACAAGGGTCCGATCGGCAAGGACTTCGTCCCGTTCGGCGTCGGCCTGGTTCAGCTCGGCATGGGCCAAGACGCTGTGGTCCGCGTCGAGGGCAGGCTCACCGAGAACGACCCGGCCAAGCTTCAGTTCGGCCAAGAAGTCGAGCTGACCATGATGCCTTTCGCCGTTGACGATGACGGCAACGAGATCATCACGTTCGCCTTCCAGCCCGTCTGAGTCGAGAGGACACTTCAAGAATGAACGACGTCGCGATCATCGGGGTCGGCCTCCATCCGTTCGGACGGTTCGACAAGACATGCATGCAGATGGGCGCCGAGTCGATACAAGCGGCGTTGGAGGACGCGGGTGTCGAATGGAAGGACATTCAGTTCGGGTTCGGTGGCAGCCACGAGATCTCCAACCCGGACGCCGTCACCCGACTGGTCGGACTGACAGGCATCACGTTCACCAACGTCTTCAACGCCTGCGCCACGGCGGCGTCGGCGATTCAACAGACCGCCGACACCATCCGGCTCGGCAAGTACGACATCGGCATCGCGATCGGGATGGACAAGCACCCACGCGGTGCGTTCACCGATGAGCCATCCTGTCTGGGACTTCCAAGGTGGTACGGCGAGAACGGGCAGTTCATCACCACCAAGTTCTTCGGCATGAAGGCCAACAAGTACCTCCACGACCACAACATCAGCCAGGCGACGCTGGCCAAGGTGGCGGCAAAGAACTTCCGCAACGGCGAAAGGAACCCGAATGCGTTCCGGCGCAAGCCGATCTCCGAGGAAGAGATCCTCAACTCGCCCGTGCTGAACTACCCGCTGACGCAGTACATGTTCTGCGCGCCCGACGAGGGCGCCGCAGCGGTGATCATGTGCCGCGGCGATATGGCGCACAAGTTCACCGACAAGCCGGTCTACGTGCGAGCCACCGAAATCCGGACACGGACGTTCGGCGCCTACGAGGTGCACGCGACGTCGGCGCCACTGGACGAGGATCCGTCGCCGACGGTGTACGCGGCCAAGGCCGCCTACGAGGCCGCGGGTATCGGGCCCGAGGACGTCGACGTGGCCCAGCTTCAGGACACCGACGCGGGCGCCGAGGTCATTCACATGGCCGAGACCGGACTGTGCGCCGATGGTGAGCAGGAGAAGCTGCTCGCGGACGGCGCCACCGAAATCCACGGATCGATGCCGATCAACACCGATGGCGGGCTGATCGCCAACGGCGAGCCGATCGGCGCGTCGGGTCTGCGCCAGGTCCATGAGCTGGTGCGTCAGCTGCGCGGCGAGGCAGGCGACCGGCAGGTTCCTGGCGAGCCCAAGGTCGGTTTGGCACAGGTCTACGGCGCACCAGGCACCGCGTCGGCGACGATCCTGTCGGTCTGAACCAGCTGAACCTTGTGGCGAACCCGAGAGCGTTGCTCCGGCCACCGACGGCTATGGCGTTGACCGTCACAAATCAGGGATCGCCGACCGACACCGCATCATCGGCGGGAAGCGGTTCACCCTCCAGCCGGCGAAGCCATCGCTCGCAGTACTCGAACATCTCCGCGTGACCGGTGGACATGCCCAGCGCGCGTTCCATCACCAGACCCTGCGACACGCTGGTGGCGAAGACCGTCCACACCACCGGCGGCACGTCCGAAGTGTCAACGCCATAGCGCCGCAGCGCGGCGGCTATCGCCTTGTTCTGCTCTTCCCGGAAACGTTCCGCGTAGTAGACGATTTCGGCCCGTAGTGCCTTGCGATGGTTTGCCAGGCCCATGAATTCCATCGTCAGCCGGGTGGCCTCAGGCTGCGTGCTGAACCGCCACAGCGCCCACAGCGGCTGCGGCGACGACAGCGCTGTCGCTAGAACACCCAGCCCCTCCTCGGCCCTGCGGCGGAACACCACCAAGAAGAGATCCTCCATGGTCCGGAAGTAGTAGTGCACAAGCTGAGGCTTGAGCCCCGCCCTCTCGGCGACCCGGCGCGATGTGACCGCGGCGTAGCCCTCCGCGAGAATCAGTTGCTCGGCGGCGTCGATCAGCACGCCGCGATTCTTCGCGTCCGGCGCCCCGATCCTTCGCGCCGATGCCATGCAAACTCCCGTCCGTGCCGACACGCCGATCGTAACGTCGACCCGCCGGACGTACTTGACCACAACTCTGCCACAATGCTAAGCAGATGCTCAGCATTGCGTCGCAACTGGTAAACACCCCGGCTTGAAAGAGGGACGTTGGAAATGACCGACTTCGACACCGTCGATTACTTCACCGATCAATCCCTTGTTCCCGACCCGCACCCCTACTTCGACCACCTGCGCGGTAAGTGCCCAGTCGTGCGCGAGCCACACCACGGCGTCATCGCCGTCACCGGATGGGACGAGGCGAACGCGGTGTACAAGGACACCGAGTCGTTCTCGTCGTGCGTCGCGATCATGGGTCCGTTCACGCCGCTGCCGTTCGTGCCAGAAGGCGATGACATCTGTGCCCAGATCGAGGCGCACCGGACCGAGATCCCGATGTTCGAGCACATGTTCACGATGGATCCGCCGCAGCACACCGACGCACGGTCCATTCTTTCCCGGCTGCTGACACCGAAGCGGCTGAAGGAGAACGAGGACTTTCTGTGGCGCTTGGCGGATCGCCACATCGACGAGTTCATCGCCGACGGGAAATGCGAGTTCCTCGCCGCGTACGCGAAACCGTTCTCGCTCTTGGCCATCGCCGATCTGCTTGGTGTTCCTGAGGAGGACCGCGAGCAGTTCCGGGACGCGTTCGGCGCCGAGCGGCCCGGCTCACGCCCCGGTGCTCTCGACCACGAGACCATCGCCACCAACCCACTGGAGTGGGCAGACGAGAAGTTCTCCCAGTACATCGAGGAGCGTCGCGAGGCGCCCCGCGACGACGTGCTGACCTCGATTGCGACCGCGAAGTACCCGGACGGCTCGACACCGGAGGTGGCAGAAGTAGTCCGCACGGCGACGTTCCTGTTCGCCGCGGGGCAGGAGACCACCGCCAAGCTGCTGAGCGCGGCGCTGCGCTTCCTCGGCGATCGACCCGATCTGCAACGGCAGCTGCGCGAAGACCGAAGTCGCATCCCGAATTTCATCGAGGAATGCCTTCGGATCGAAGGCCCCGTCAAAACCGTCTTCCGGATGGCGCGAAAGTCCACGACGGTCGGCGACCTCGACGCTCCCGCAGGCACCACCGTCATGGTCAGCCCCAGTGCGGTCAACCGCGATCCGCGGCGATTCGACAATCCGCACGAGTTCGACCTCGACCGCCGCAACGTCCGAGAACACATCGCGTTCAGCCGTGGCATCCATTCGTGTCCCGGAGCGCCACTGGCACGGGCCGAGGGCCGGGTGTCGATCGAGCGACTCCTCGACCGGCTGGCCGACATCACCATCGATGAGGACAAGCACGGCCCGGCCGATGACCGCAGCTACACCTATGAGCCGACCTTCCTCCTGCGTGGCCTGACCGACCTGCACATCAAGTTCACCCCGGGGCAGTGACGCGACGGGGCTACAGCCGCGTCAACGTGAACGGGTAGGTGTAGGTCCCGCCGGGTGCACCGCCGCAGTTCACGTCGAATGTCGAGTCCATGGAACCAACGAGTGTCGTCGCATCCCAGGTGTACACATCGTGCGTGGGAATCGTTGGGCCATAGTAGATGTTGTCGCAGCGCAGACCGTAGGGATCGTCGACGATCAATGTGTACCTGCCGTTGGCAAGCTGCGCAGGCCCGTCGAAGTAGAATGCCCTTGCGTAGGGCTGAGGTACGAATGTCACATATTTGCAGTCGCCGCCGCACGGCGTAACCGCCCACACCCAGGTGTGGAAGTCATAGCGGCCCTGGATGTTGAGGCTGTAGTTGCCAACCCACATTTTGGCGTGCGCGGTCGAGGCGAACCCCATCGCAGCCACCGCGAGCGCAGCGCTCGCCATGACCGCCCTCACGGTTCTCCAGCTCACAATCAGAGGTCTCCCCGCTCCCAGAAGGTGTGTCCGTCTTTGGCCACACAGGTCAGGAACAACCCGTCCGGTGCCTGTGCTAAGTCGCCGGGCTGATAAGAAGCGCAGTTGCCGTTCTCTTCCTTCACGCCCCACATCGACGGCGATCGGAACCACCTCGGTCCGTATCTGCGCGGTGAGCCGCAGAACACCAGCCTTCCCCACGACGTGACGCCGAACGCGTAGTAGGTGGGGTTGTCGCAGTACGAGCCGAGCACGATGCCCGGGGCGATGCCCGGCGTGCAACTGGGGTTGTCGCACTCGGCCGGCTCAGCGGCCGCGTGCGGGGCCAACAGCGTCCCCGCGCCAAGAAGGCCGACGGCCATTGCCGCCACTGTCAAGCGCATGCGTGCACCCACTTTCTCCAGCCGCACGGGCAACTTCGGCATAAAGAACATAAAGAAGTAGTACTGCTGCTCGCGGGGACGCCGTGGCGTCGGGCCATGGTGTCCAATTCTGGATGACACGATCGATGAACCACCGGGTTTCGACGAACTTTCCTGCCAAAATCCAAAAGCTCCGGAGATAGTATTCTCCAAATTGGAGAATACCAATACCGCCCCTAGGAGCGGATGGCCATCGGAAGGCGGTCGGACGATGATGATGTTGCGTGATCGGCCGCGGGGGGCGGACGGGCACTCTACTATCCGGAAAATGAGGTTTCCACGCGCACGTCTCACGTGTTGGAGACGTTCTCTCTCAGCGTTCAGCACTGTGCTGCTGTTGGCGATGGCCGGCGTGATCGCCACCCCCGCGATCTCGCGCGCCGACGAGGGCGACCCGGTGCTGCACCATGTGAAATACAGTCTGTGGGCCGACAACCCGGTGAACGCCGAGATCTACTACCGGGACACCGACCCGCCCACCTTTGCCGATTACAGTCACGACCCGTACCAATACAGTCCGAACGTCGAAGCCGACGTCGGTCCGGACAAGCAATGGGTCCGTGACGTCATGCTGGCCGACCCCGATCAGTGGGCGATGGTGGTCGGGACCAAACCAAGGGCAGAGACCAATCTTGGGTTTCACTGTGTACTGGCGGTCGACGGGGCGGTGGTCGTCGTGAACAGCGGCCTCAAAGGCGCGCTCTGCTCGATCCGTCACTGGTGAAAGACGTCGTGGCAACGATGGCTCCCGCCAATAAGCAATAAGGAGCAAGCGATGCGTACATCCGGTGCGATAGCCACCGCGGCTGCGGTCGCGATGATCGGCGGTCTGGCCGCAGCGCCGGCCCGCGCAGTCACCGATGAAATGCCGATCAACGGTACTTTCATCGCCAGGTCAATGGGTGATTGGGCGCAGACACGCGATTCGTACCACAACGAAGTGACTGTCACGAGCACGTGGACCATCAACTCGACCTGTACCGGCCCCACAGACTGCACCGGACAGGTCCAGAGCGACAAAGGCTGGACCGCACCGCTTCTCTGGTACGGCGGCGCCTGGGAGGTAAAGCGCGAGATCCCCAACTGGGAACCGTGTGAGGACGGCACCGCCTACACGGGACACCAGTTCATCAGGTTCGTTGGCGTCGATGAGGACGGACTGCTGATAACGCGGCAGTCCACGGCGATACAGTTCTCCGGCACGGATAGGACGGACGGTGAAAGCGGCGCCTGTGGGATCAATAACAAGCAGGTGATCACTATGCCGTTCACAATGCGCAAGGTGGCGTAGCCCTCGGCGAATTCGCCAATCTGGTTGCCGCCTGCCAGTTTTACGTGGGCAGCATGTCCTTCCATGACTTCGGCGTCCCGGGCGACACGAGATCGGACTGCTGGTAGGCATGTCCATCGGGGCTGACGTATACGCCCGTCTTCGGGTTGTACTGCGCCACGGCAACCGATGGGCCGGACCCAGGTCCGTTGGGAGTGAATGAACTTGGTGCCGCGACCGGCGCACCGCCATCCTGAGCAGGCACAGCCTCAGCGGGAGGCGCCGGCGGGATCGGCACCCCGTTGAGAGAGTTCCCTGGCGGGAGCGGAGCCTGGTCCGGCGCTGGTGGCAATTGCTCGCCGCCCGCGGGGCTCGCCGGCGGAGGGGGTCCTCCCGGTGGAAGCGCGCCAGGCGGCATAGGCGTCCCTTCCGTCGGGGCGAAGATCTGATCACCGAAGTTGACGCGGTCATCGGGCGGGACGCCCTGTGCGATCGTGTTCGGATCGAATGGCGCCGGACCGGTCACGTGCGGTCGCATCGCCAGCGGCTCGAAAGGCTTGTCGCTGTCACAGATTTCGACAGTCGGTGCGCGCTTGCCGGGTTTACCCATACACGGAATGTTGCGGGCGCCGCGAACATTGAGCGGTGAATCCTGCGGCATCTTGCAATACAAGCCATCCGGCGTATCGATGGTGGTCATGTCGGCGGGCGATCGCCACTGCGAAGGCGGCAGGAACCCGACGGTACACGCCGGGGGATCTGAGATCGTGATAGCGAAGTCACCCATCGGCACCCCGGTCGGGTTCTTCTTTGGCCCGAATGCTTCTGTAGCCGCAACGGTGGGCGGCAGCAGCACCAGCAGCTGCTCGAGCCCGGGGTGGTAGGTCACCAGCACCTGGCCGAGGCTGGTCAGGTTGGCCAGCAACACCGGTAGCGTGGGTTTGACCTGCGTCAGCAGCGCGGAAGCCTCGTTCGCCGCGCCCGAGCCGGTTTCGAGTAGGGTCCGCACCTGGGGATCGTCGTTGGCCACCGTCTGGGTGACATTCGCAAGGCTGCGGGCCCACGTCCTGATCGCGTCGGTGGTTTCGACCTGCGAATCCAGCAGCGGCCCACTGTCATCGGTCAGTGCGCGGGCGCGGTCGGCGACACCGTTGATATCGCTGGACAACGTGGCCGACGAGTCGGCGAGCGACCGCAGATCGTCGCCCGCGCCATTGAAGCCCTTGTACGACTCATCGAGCAGATCGGACAGCCTGTCCTTGGGAATGCTGTTGATCAGGGCGCTGACCTGATCCAGCATGGGCCCGACCGCCTGCGGAATCGTGGTGTTCTCCGCGTGAATCACCGAACCGTCCTTGAGATACGGTCCGGAGTCCGTTCGCGGCCGCAGGTCCACGTACTGTTCACCGACCGCCGAGATGCTGCGCACGTCGGCCTGCACATCGGCCGGGACCTTTGGCGAAGTGTTAAGCGACAGCGTCGCTTTCGCGCCGGTGGGCGTCAACCCGACTGAAGTGACCTTGCCCATCTCCACGCCGCGATATGTCACATTGGAAAACCGGTAAAGCCCACCGGTTTCCGGCAGCTCCAGTGTGACGGTCATCTTGCCGATGCCCAGTAGCGTCGGGGGCTGGAGGTAGGCGAAAACCATTACGAGCACGCCGATGACGGAGGCGATCGTGAAGATCGTCAACTGGATTCGCACGAAACGCGTCAGCATCAGCGACCACCCTCCGGTGTGGCAATCGCGCCCGGTCCCGGTGCAGCGGGATAAGGCCCCGCGAAGATCGGCATCCCAGGGGGCAGGTCCGACATGTCTGCCTGCGGCACGACTGGCACGATCGGTCCGGCGTAGGGCGGCATCGGGCCGGCCTGCGGCGACACCGGCGCAGCTTGCGCCGGCGGCATGCCTCCCGACGGCGCCTCGGGCGGCGGCGGGTTCACGCCAAGGCTGAGTGGATCGTAGCTGTAGTTCAGGTAGTAGGGATCGCCCGGCGCAGGCACCAGCTGCGCACCGGGCTGACCCCATCGAGTGCCAAGGAACAGAGTGCGCTTCAACCTTGGAACCGTGAGGTCGAGGACGGCGAACAGGTTCATATAGTCGCCGTGCACACCCTGATCGATCAGGCTCTGGGGGAACGGGAACGTGGGCAGGAACCCGAGGGCCTTGTCCAGGTCGGGCCCGACATCGGCGAGCGCCTTGAGGGCCGGCTCGAGGTTCTGCAGATTCCGCACGAGGTCGGACTGCGTGTCGTTGACGAGCCGGGT
This sequence comes from Mycobacterium sp., assembly GCA_032230775.1. Lineage (GTDB taxonomy): Bacteria > Actinomycetota > Actinomycetes > Mycobacteriales > Mycobacteriaceae > Mycobacterium. Next base: position 9,087 of record JAVXWV010000516.1, read on the forward strand.
GGCGGTGTCGCTGAATGTCCCGAGCTTCTCCAGCGCAGTGGTGATCTGTGGACGCTCCTTCACCAGAACATCAATAGCCGGCGGAATCCGTTGCAGCGCTTGCGTAATGGTGTCGTGCTGATCGGCGAAGGTCGACGCCACGCGGTTCAACTGCTGGATGGACGCGATGATGTCGTTGTGCTGCTCGTCCAGCAGCCCGACGAAGGTGTCGAGCCGGGTCAACAGGTCGCGAACCTGGCCTTCGTGCCCGGACAGCGCGGCGTTGAAGTTGTGGATGATGTCGCCGATCTGACCGAGCCCTCCCCCGTTGACGACGGCCGACAGGGACGACAGCGTCTGCTCGGTGGACGGATAGGTGGAGGTCATGTTGAGCGGAATGACGCCACCGGGCTGCAGTTTGCCTTCGGGCGCCTGGCCCAGCGGTGGATTGAGCGCAAGGTGCATGGATCCCAGCAGGCTGGTCTGTCCAACGGTGGCCACTGCGTTGGCGGGCACGACAACGTCGGGTTTGACCGAGACTTCCACATCGGCGTGCCAGCCCTGCACGGTCATCTTGCCAACGCTGCCGACTACGACGTCATCGATCATCACCGGCGAATTCGACTCGAGCGTGCCGACATTGGCGATCTCGACGTGGTAGATGTTCGCGCCCGGCCCACGTCCTACCGCGCCAGGCAGCGGCAATGAGTTCAGCCCCTGGAAGGCGCATCCTGTCACCGTCATGGCCATGCAGGCACCGATGACCAGCAGCCTGCGAATTCGACTCCCCCCCATCATGGTGTCGGCCTTTCCGCTGGGAGGAGCATGTCGGGCAAGCTCGTCGGGCCCGACGCCGGTGCGGGCTGCGCTCCCGGCGGCAGGTGTTGCACATCCGCCGGGGTGAGTTGGGACGGGTTGAAGCCTGTGCCGTCTGTCGGCGGTGGCAGCGGAATCGCCACCCCCGGGATCCGCGCGGGCGGCGGTGGCGGCGGCGGTCCCTGAGGATCACCCGGCAGCCCGGTGTATGCCGACACCGCGGGCGGGATCTCCGGCGGCCCGGGCTTCGACCCCTCCCCGCCCGGCGCGAGGCGATCCTCGCTGTAGATGATCTTTTCCGGCACGGCCGAAGGCCCAAGGAACGGGCTGAGCGGAGCGGGGATGTTGTTGACGCTGAGCAGCCGCAACGCCGGGCCGAGATAGTCGGCGCACAGCTTCGCGGTCTCGGGGGCAGTGATGTTCTCGACGGCGCCGATCATCGAGCAGATGAACATCACCGGGTTCTGCAAGTTGGCGAATGTGAAAGCGCCGACGACGGCCCCGGTGTTCGGGTTGTAGATGTTGTAGAAGTTCGAGAACGCGGTAGGCGACACGTGCAACACCTGTTCGAGGTCCTTCTGGTGATCCACCAAGTTCTGCGTCACGTTGCCCAAGCGTTGGATCTGCTCAGCGGTCTGATTGCGGCTACCCGCGACGAACCTCTGGACATCACCGACGGCCACGGACAAATCCTTCAGCGCAGCATCGAGATTCGACTTGCTGTCGTCCACCACGCTGCTCAGCGTTGCGAGCCGGTTCTGAAACTGCACGATCTGGGTGTTGCTGTCGCGCAGGGCGGTGACGAAGGTCTGTAAGTTCTTGACGATATCGACGATGTTGCCGCTGCCGTCGGCGAGGATCCGACCCACGCCGGACAGCTGAGCCAGCGTCTGGCGCAACTTGTCGCCGTTGCCGTCCAGCGCGTTGGCGGCGCTGTCGATGAACCGGCCGACCGACGTGGTGGACACCTGGCTGCTCGGTCCCAAATCCGTGGCCAGGCGCATCAATTGGTCCTTGACCTCGTCCCACTCGACCGGTACCGCCGTTCGATCCACCGGAATCACCGCGCCGTCGTGCATTGTCGGGCCAGTGGTCCGGTAGGCCGGGGCAAGTTGGACGTAGCGGGCCGCGACTAGATTCTGCGCGACGACGACCGCCTTCGCGTCGGCCGGGATCGGCACGTCCCGGTCGACGGTCAGTGTCATCTTCGCCTGGGTGCCCTCCGGCTGAATCGACGTGATCTTGCCGACCTTCACGCCGGACACCCTCACCTCGTCGCCCGGATAGATCGCGGTGGCCGTGGTGAAATACGCGGTGATCGTCTTGGGCTTGAAGAATGCATCACGGATGACCAGCACCGCACCAGCGACGAGGACCACCGCCAGAACGACGGCTGCCGCGGTCGCAATCCACTTGCGCGACGTCATGGCTGACCGCCTGGGTTGTCAAACCACGGTCGATCTCCCGGCTGCGGAATCCCGTTGTACGGGAATGGAAGCTCCGCCCGTGGCCCGGCGTTGTCCGGAGGCTGCCCGGTGTTCACACCCCGGCGGAATCCGAACGCGTAGTCGAAGAACGGCTGCAACAGTTGGGCGGGGGTCAAGTTGGGAATATAGGCTTGATAGTAGAAGCCGCTGGACACCGCTTCGCCCTGCTCGGTCTCGAACTTCGCCAAGCCGGGCAACGCCTTGCCTATGTTGTCGCGGCTCTTCTCCAACATCGCCGTAACCGAGTTGATCTTCTCCAACGCCGGGGCGAGTTTGGCTTCATTGTCGTGCACGAGACCCGAAAGCTGTTGGGCCAGCGCGGAGGTGTTCGCCAGCAGGCTTACGATCGCCTGCCGACGCTGAACGAGCACCGCGAGAAGATCGTTGGCATTGAGGATCAACGTGTTGACCTGTTGACTTCTCTCCGACAGGATGCCGGTGACGTTCCCGGCGGTCTTGAGCAGTTCGCCAAGGGAGCCATTGCGCTCGTTGAGAGACCGCGAGAGCCGGGTCAGTCCGTCGAGTGTCGGCCCCAATTGCGGAGCGATCTGATCGATCGTGTCCGACAGCGTGTCGAGTGACTGGTTGAGCGTCTGGGTATCGGTTCCAGCGGTATTCGTCGTCAGGTCGCTTACCGCGTCGGTCAGCGAATACGGGGACGACGTGCGTGAGACCGGAATGACGTCCGACGAGTGCAGCGTGCCGCCTCCTGCCGACTCCAGCGTCAACACCCGTTCGCCGAGTAGCGTGCCGGTGCGGATGTGCGCGGCGGTATCCGACCCGAGCCCGACCGTTCCGTTGATCGTGAACGTGACAAGGGCATCGCCATCGCGCAACGCCACGTTCGACACCGTTCCGACCTTGATACCCGACACCGTCACGGCGTTGCCTGCCGACAGGCCACCGGCTTCGGAGAACAGCGCCTCGTGGTGCACCGATGTCGCCAGCGACACGAGGCGCTCGGGCTGCAGCCCGATCGCGATGACCAGAAGGATGAGGACGACACCTATGAAGCCGGCCCGAATGAGTTGACTACCGCGGTATTTCAGCATTATTGCTGCGCGCACCTCCCGGTGTCTTGCCTGATCCACGGGAAGACCACGGTCCGGCCCT
>JAVXWV010000530.1:0-4775 GCA_032230775.1 Mycobacterium sp.
CGTGGGAGGAGCTCGGTGCCCGCGCGCTCGCCCGGCAGTTCCCCGACCGCGGGGGCATGGAACCGCGGGTCGAACTCCTTGATCCAGTTGTATTCCAGCTGGAGCGCCTCGACTTCGGTGTTGACCACCGTCCACTCGACGCTGCCCGCGGCCATCACCATCTGCCGCGTGCGCGGCGAGAGGCTCGCGATGTCGGCGAAGTAGGAGTTCAGCCTGCTGCGCAGGCTCTTGGCCTTACCGACGTAGATCACCCGGCCGTGCGGATCCCGGAACCGGTAGACGCCCGGCTCGACGGGTATCGACCCGGGGGCAGGCCGGTACGTCGCTGGATCGGGCACGGATTCCAGGTTACTGCCGTCGGTTCGGCAGCTGGCCCCGCGCCCGAAGGGCAGGGGAGAGCGGAGCGACCCGGGGTCTTATTCAGACGGCCCCGATGAACTACCGTCGAGTGATGCGGATCCCGTCCCTGCGAAAGGCGGCGGCCCCGCTGGCCGGGGTCGTAGTTGTACTGGCCGGATGCGCCGCCCAGGAGAACGCACCGCCCACCACCGTGGCGGGCCCCTGTTCGATCATCTCGAACGGCACCCCGGTATCGAAGGCACCGCCTAGCCCTTCGCCGGGGTCCGTCACGACCTCCCGCAACATCTCAACGAACCCCGAGGTCGCCACCGGCTACCGCAAGGACATGTCGGCCGTTCGCACGGCTCACTACGCGGTGGTTACCGCCAACCCGCTGGCCACCCAGGAGGCCTGCCGAGTACTCAACAAGGGCGGAACCGCCGCCGACGCGCTGGTCACGGCACAGGCGGTGCTGGGCCTTGTGGAGCCACAGTCGTCCGGCATCGGCGGCGGCGGGTTCCTGGTGTACTACGACGCTGCCGCGGGCTCCGTGCAGGCATACGACGGCCGCGAGGTGGCGCCGAAGGGCGCCACCGAGAACTATCTGCGCTGGATCTCCGATACCGACCGCACCGAGCCCAAGCCCAACGCCAGGGCATCGGGCCGCTCCATCGGCGTGCCTGGCATCCTGCGGCTGCTGCAGGACGTCCACACCGAACACGGCAAGACCGCGTGGCGTGACCTGTTCACCCCCGCCGTGACGATGGCAGACGACGGCTTCGACATCAGCCCGCGGCTCGCCGCGGCGATTACCGATGCCGCCCCGCAGCTTAAAGTCGATCCGAACGCGTCGGCCTACTTTCTCAATCCAGACGGCACCCCGAAGACCTCGGGAACCCGGCTGACCAACCCTGCCTACTCAAAGACGTTGGGCGTCATCGCATCCGACCCGCAGTCGTTCTACATCGGCGACATCGCGCGCGCCATCGTGGCAGCGGCCGCCGACACCGCAGGCGGCCGCACCCCGAGCCTGATGACGCCCGAGGACCTGTCCAGCTACACCGCCAAGCAGCGCGAGCCGCTCTGCGCCCCCTACCGCGACAAGGAAATCTGCGGCATGCCGCCACCTTCGTCCGGCGGCATCGCGGTGGCGGCGACGCTGGGCATGCTCGAGCATTTCCCCATGGGCGAGCACAAGCCCACCGATATCGACCTCAACGGCGGCAAGCCCACGGTGATGGGTGTTCACCTGATCTCCGAGGCCGAACGCCTGGCCTACGCCGACCGCGACAAGTATGTCGCTGACACCGATTTCGTGCCGCTGCCGGGCGGATCGCCCAACACATTGCTCAACAGTGCCTACCTTGCGAGCAGGGCGGCGCTGATCTCCGAGCAGCACACCATGGGCACCGCGAAGCCGGGCGAGTTCGGCCCGCCGGCCACACCCGCGCCGCCGACACCCGAACACGGCACCAGCCAGATCAGCATCGTCGACGCACAGGGCAACGCCGCCGCGCTGACCACCACCGTGGAATCGGCGTTCGGGTCGTTCCATATGGTCGACGGGTTCATCCTCAACAATCAGCTCACCGACTTCTCCGCGGAGCCCGTCGGTCCCGGCGGCGCACCGGTGCCCAACCGAATCCAGCCGGGCAAGCGGCCGCGCAGCACGATGGCGCCAACGCTGGTGTTCGACCTGACCGATCGGGCCCAGTCCAAGCGGCAGCTGTATGCGGTGGCGGGCTCGCCTGGCGGCGCGGTGATCATCCAGTTTGTCGTGAAAACCCTTGTGGGAATGATCGATTGGGGCCTCGACCCGCAGCAGGCGGTTTCCGCGGTTGACTTCGGGGCGGCGAACTCGCCGAAGACGAACGTGGGCGGCGAACATCCGGCCATCGACACGTCCGACAACGGCGACCACGATGCACTGGTGGTCGGCCTTCGCAAACTCGGACACCAGGTGGATCTCGCCGACCAGTCCAGCGGCCTTTCGGCGATCGTTCGTGACGTGGCGGGCTGGGTGGGTGGCGCCGACCCGCGGCGTGAGGGCCTGGTCATGGGCGACACCCGGTGACGGCGGTTACGGCCCGCATCGCCCGGCTGACCGAGTCGGATTGGCGGGTGTTCGCCGGTGTCCGGCTGCGGGCGTTGACCGATTCTCTCGGCGAGAACGACCCTCAGTATCAACAGGAATCGATGTTCACCGCCGCACAGTGGCGCCGCCGTCTGCGCGATCACGCACAATTCGCGGCTCTGATCGGCGACCGGCCAGTCGGACTGATCGGCGCACAGCTGGAAAACGCGGAAACCGTCTACCTGTATTCGTTGTGGCTCGACCCGGCGGCCCGCGGCCTCGGCCTGGCGCGGCCGCTGGTCGCCGCCGCGGTGGACTGGGCCCGCGATCGTCGGGCGCGCACCGTCACGCTGAGAGTGGCCGACGACAACGCGGTGGCCCGTGGCGTGTACGAAAGCCTGGGATTCACAGTCACATCGGCCGAAATACGTGGCCCGCAGAACGAGGTCGCGATGTCGCTCAGTGTTGGTTGATGTCGGGCCGGTAGCGCTCAATCAGCCCGCGTACCTGGTCCATCGCGTCGACGGCGCGCTCCTTGTCGACGGCCTGGATCGCCATCACTGGGATGTACTCGTCGTCGGGCAGGTCTACCCTGGCCCAGCGGGCTCCGCGCGGAAAAGACACCCCTACGACGTCCGGCCACGGAATCAGCTTGTAACCGAACAGGTTTCGCACAGCTACACCCGTCGCGCCGACACGCAGCCGCGGCCGGGCGAACAGCAGCACAGCGACGGCGATGACGGCACCCAGGAGTGCGATCGCCACCTGGTCGGCAGTCTGGAAGATCACGCCCGTCGATGAAATCTTGAGCAGCACGCCGACGGTGATATGGGCTCCCAGGATGAGCGCGGCGGCAGCATAGGCGAAATACGGTGTCAGATGTGGCCGTATCTCGACGTCCCAGTCGCTCATGACCTCAGATCGCGCAGTGTCAGCGCGGTCGACAGCGCCGCGGCAGCGGCCTGCGCGCCCTTGTCCTCGGCCGAGTCCGGCAGCCCCGCCCGATCCAGTGCCTGCTGCTCGTTGTTCGTCGTGAGCACGCCGTTGGCCACGGGAGTGGACGCGTCCAGCGATACCCGCGTCAGCCCCTGGGTCACTGCGTCACACACGTAGTCGAAATGCGGTGTCTCGCCACGGATCACGACGCCCAACGCCACTACGGCGTCGTGGGTGGCGGCCAGTGCCTGTGCCACGACCGGGATTTCGATTGCACCGAGCACGCGAACGATGGTCGGGTTGTCGATGCCTGCGTCCGCGGCGACCTTGCGTGCGCCGTCGAGCAGCGCATCACAGATTGTGGGGTGCCAGGTGCTGGCCACAATCGCCAGCGTCAGGTCCGATGCGTCGAGCTGTGGCAGATCGGGAACACCCGCGCCTCGGCTCAATTCAGGGCTCCGCCCTGGCTGCTCAATTCAGACGGTCCGCCCTGGCTGCTCAATTCAGGCGCTCCGCCCTGGCTACTCATAAAGCTCCGCCGAATTCGCCAGGCACAGCTTCGTCGTAATCGTCGAGGCCGGTCAGGTCGTGGCCCATCCGGTCGCGCTTGGTCATCAGGTAGCGGATGTTCTCCGCATTGGCGCGGACCGGCAGCGGGACGCGTTCGATGATGTGCAGCCCGTAACCGTCCAGTCCGACCCGCTTGGCGGGGTTGTTGGTCAGCAGCCGCATGGACCGCACGCCAAGGTCGACCAGGATCTGGGCACCGATGCCGTAGTCGCGGGCGTCGGCGGGCAGGCCGAGTTTGAGGTTGGCGTCGACGGTGTCGTCACCGGCGTCCTGAAGTTGATAGGCCTGCAGCTTGTGCATCAGGCCGATACCGCGGCCCTCGTGGCCGCGCATGTACAGCACCACGCCGCGGCCCTCGCGGGCCACCATCGCCAGCGCGGCGTCCAATTGCGGGCCGCAGTCGCAGCGCCGGGAGCCGAAGACGTCGCCGGTGAGGCACTCCGAGTGCACACGGACCAACACGTCGTGCCCGTCGCCCTGCGGCCCGGCGATGTCGCCGCGGACCAGCGCAACGTGCTCGACGTCTTCGTACAGGCTGGTGTAACCGACCGCGCGGAACTCACCGTGCCTAGTCGGGATGCGGGCCTCCGCCACACGCTCGATGTGCTTTTCGTGCTTGCGCCGCCATTCGATCAAGTCGGCGATCGAGATCAGCGCCAGGCCGTGCTCGTCGGCGAAAACCCGCAGCTCGTCGGTCTGCGCCATCGCGCCTTCGTCCTTCTGACTGACGATCTCGCAGATCGCGCCTGCCGGCTGCAGACCCGCAAGGCGGGCCAGGTCGACGGCGGCCTCGGTGTGGCCGGGGCGACGCAGCACCCCGCCGTCCTTGGCGCGCAGCGGCACCACGTGACCGGGC
>JAVXWV010000548.1:0-2980 GCA_032230775.1 Mycobacterium sp.
ACGACCAGCGTTTCGGGCCGGGCGATGGCCGATTCACTGGTTAGATGCTGCGCTCGGCAGCGCGTTGTCACCCGACCCATGGCGTACTCACCGCTGTCACCTGGCGGCGGGACAAGATGACTAGCTCCCAAGCGCCGTTGTCGTCGCGCGCGACCGTCAACGCGTCTTGATGAACCGCGGTGACGCGCCCGGAGAAGCCGCGGGGGCTGGCGTCTGAGACGTGGACCCGCGCGCCCGGAGTGGGCAAGGCATTGGTCGTCATTGCGTGGAACCTCGGCGCGATCACCATGCCACCTCCCGACGTGGAAACGTCTTATGGCCGATAAGGATCCCCTGTCGGTGGGGCGGTGTCGTCAACGCTGGCCGCCAATCACCACCTACCGCCAACCCCCCGTTGGCATACCTGCCAGCTGCAATCACGCCTGATGGCTGGCCATAAGCAGGGTTGGGCGCCAGCGTTGACGACTTTGCCCCATCGACAATGTGAGCCTTGTTGTGTCAATGCTCGATGGTGGATACGACGGGAACTTCGAATGACGCAGGCGCTGGTTGCGGACGGCCGGGCTCACACGGTCGCCAAGCCTCAGACGTTGCGCATTCGCGGGATCCAGGGCCGCCATGCTCGCGCGACCACAAGCGATCACGTGATATACCGCTACGATCCTCTGCGCACTCCGTGCCTGACCTACCACTCGATTCCCGGCGGCTTGACCGGCGGTGCCGAGACCCTCGCCGAAGCGCGCGAGTCCTATCGACAAGACGTCACGGAGCTAGAGAGAATTCAACGTCAGGGAGTGCCGCCTGCGGTCGAACATCTGGAGACGGCACTGGCAGGCACGTGGGTGCGCGCCAAAGTAGCTGCTGCCCACCGTGATCCGTCCACCGATCAGATGTTTCTATTGACATTGCTATCAGAGGGATCGGCCCAGGATGCGCTACGCGCCAGCCTCGCGCACGCGGCGAGTCTCGGGTTCAATCCGGTGGTCGTTGTCGTCGAGCCTGACGAAACCGTGAGTGCCGTACTCGACCAGACCAGACCCGACGACACGCTGTTCGTCGTGCACAGCGATGCCGAGAACACGCTGCGATGGATAGCGATTCACGGTCCTGACGCGGCCGGATCACGTCGCGCACTGTTGCTCATGGACCGCGATCGACTTCGCGCGATGTCGATCAAGGACCTCACGCAGGCGTACTCCGTTGGTCCGCAAGAGCTTCGGCTCCAGTCGAGTCAGCTGGCCCGATTGAAAGGGGAGGCTTGTGTCTAGTGCAACGGGGCGGAGAATAACCGCCGAGCTCGCCCGCATGCGCATGTGGCGCCGCGTCGGCGACGAACGCGAAGCAGAGCTGTGCAACGACCGGATAAATAATCTGCTCGATCGGATGGTTGCCGGCACAGCGCGACGGACGGCGGTTGAGTCCCGTGAAGCCAATGCATTTCAGCGTTGACACGCAATCGACCACCCCTCTTGCACCGCTTCCGGCTAGGAGCGCCAGCCGTCCAAGTTGAAAGATGGGTAGACACAGATGACCACAGTTGACGATCCGAACGAGGAAGAACTGAAGATTACCCCACCCAAGCAGTGGGCCACAGGCGTTCCCGCGGTGACGCACGCGATCCAGTACTCGCTGGAGGAGACGTCGATCCGGCGAACGGCGACGAACCTCTTTTCCATCAATCAGGTCGACGGCGTTGACTGCCCAGGCTGCGCTTGGCCGGAGCCCGGGCCCGGGAAGCGGCATATGCAGGAGTACTGCGAAAACGGTGCCAAGCACATCAACGACGAGGCCACCACCCGGAGGGTGACCCGGGAGTTCTTCCAGCAATACCCGCTTTCCAAGCTGGCGCGCAAATCCGACCTCTGGCTCAATCAGCAGGGGCGGCTGACCGAACCGATGGTCAAGTGGCCTGGGTCGGACTATTACCACCCGATCGGATGGGACCAAGCCTTCGACCTGATCGCCGCCGAGCTGCGTGGACTCGATTCGCCTGACGAGGCGCTCGTCTATACCTCTGGTCGGCTGAACAACGAGGCCGCGTTCTTGCTGCAGCTGTTCGTGCGTGCCTACGGCACCAACAACCTGCCCGACTGCAGCAACATGTGCCACGAGTCCAGCGGCTGGGGGCTGGGGAGACATTGGGCATCGGCAAGAGCAGCGTGAGCCTGGACGACATCCACGAGGCCGACCTTGTCTTCGCAGTCGGCCTGAATCCCGGAACGAACATGCCTCGCATGCTGTCGGCTCTCGAGGAATGCAAACGCAACGGCGGGCACGTCATTGCCGTCAACCCGCTGCCGGAGGCCGGCCTGATCCGGTTCAAGAATCCCCAGAAAGTGAGCGGGATCATCGGCCGCGGAACCGTGATCGCCGACCAGTTCCTGCATATCAAGCCCGGCGGCGACCTCGCGCTGTTCCAGGCGATCAACGCGCTTGTGCTCCAAGCCGAACAAGCTGCGCCGGGAACCGTGCTGGACCACGAATTCATCGACACCAACACCACCGGGTTCGGCGAATTCGCAGAACACGCCGAGCGGCTGTCGTGGCCAGACGTGTTGGAGGCCACTGGATTATCGCGCGACGACATCGACCAGGTGGTGAGGCGTGTCCTGAAGACCAAGAAGATCATCGTATGTTGGGCGATGGGGGTGACTCAGCAGAAGTACGGGGTGCCGACGATCCGCGAGATCGTCAACGTCCTGATGCTGCGCGGTGCTCTGGGCCGCCCGGGCGCGGGTGTGTGCCCGGTCCGCGGGCACAGCAATGTCCAGGGCGACCGGACGATGGGCATCTGGGAGCAGATGCCGCAATCGTTCCTCGACGCGCTGCAGGATGAGTTCGGTTTTACCCCACCGACCAAACACGGCTTCGACGCGGTCGATTCGATCAGGGCGATGCGTGATGGGCGGGCCAAGTTCTTCCTTGGTTTCGCGAGTATTTTCGTGCGCGCGACGCCAGACAGCGACCAGACCGAGCAGGC
>JAVXWV010000583.1:0-5545 GCA_032230775.1 Mycobacterium sp.
ACTCGCTGAGCGCCGCACGCCGGCGCCGGTACGAGTCCAGGAGCGCGACAGTGGAGGCGCGGAAGTACAAGTTCCGCAAACGCATGTTGACCGTGCTGGCGGCGTTGGTGGTGGCCTTGGCTGCAGCGGCGTTCACAGTGACGTCGACGCTGTGGTGGGCGTGCGGCGCGATCGGCGTCGTGGCCGTCCTCTATCTGGGGTATCTGCGCCGTCAGACCCGCATCGAGGAGCGGCTGCGTCGGCGCCGGGCCCAGCGGATGGCGCGGGCGCGGCTGGGTGTGGAGAACACCGACGACCACGAGTACGACGTGGTTCCGTCGAGGCTGCGCAGGCCAGGTTCGGTGGTGCTGGAGATCGACGACGAAGACCCGATCTTCGAGCACCTCGACGACGCGCCGTTCGCCCGCGAGTTCGACATGCCGCGCGCCGCAGGCCAGTAGTTCGGATTTTCGGTGGTCGCTCGGCGGCTGGTAGCCTGCTACCGGTATCAGGGGCTATGGCGCAGTTGGTAGCGCGACTCGTTCGCATCGAGTAGGTCAGGGGTTCGATTCCCCTTAGCTCCACACCCTTAGCTCCACCCTTAGCTCCACCGTGAAAGCCCAGCTCAGCGGAAGTGTAAGCCGGGAGCCGGGTCGAGGATTTGGTGTCAGGCAAACGCGCCAGCACGAACGGCGATCAAAGTGGTGACCCACGCGACTCCAGCACTTTCGCTCCGACCTTTGAGAACCTCACATCGTTAGATCTGAGACGTCGGCGAGCGCGCTTGCCATGTTCGTCAAGTCCGACGGGCACCGGTTGGACCATTCGCGCGACGCATCTGTGCGCCAGAATGTCGATCCCTGAATTGTCCCCCAATCGGAGGACCTCCCTGTCCCCTCGAAAGCAGCCTGATCGGTGGATTATCCGAGGCGGCCAACACCGATAACTTCATCACCGAACCGACCCACATAGGGCTACGAAACGGAGAGATAAATGTTCACGACCAATCTGAAGAAGATCGCCGCCGCGGGCCTCATGAGCGCGGCCGCTCTCGGACTTGCCGCCGGCGTGGCTCACGCCGATGTCCATCAACACAAGGACAACCCGACTGTTCACCAACACAAGGACAACCCGCAGTGACTCGCGCACAATGGCCGCGACTGGCGAGATAAAGTCCGCAACGGCTAGTGCACGCGGGCTCTAAGCTGACTCGGAACGACGCCCCGAAGCCGCTTCAGCAAACAGCACTTACCTTCCGAAAACAGACGGCGCCGCGACAAACGTTGTCACACCGGTGTCACAACTAACGTGAATTCGGAGACTCAACGCGAGACGGCTTGAGACGAGTTTCGCTGGTCGGGCTGCTTCGAGAGTCATTGCGGAACAGTCGAATTCAGCCCATGTCCGACTGGGGGTCAAGTGGTCGCAGGTTCAAATCCTGTCAGCCCGACCAAAACCACCTCCTGACCTGCTGCGATGTGATGGTCGCCAATCAGACGACACGAAGCTGGGGTCCATTTGGGGACCAGTAGCGCAACAGGTAGCGCAACGGTCATCGAAACCATGTTCGGAATCAAAGCCCGAGTGCTCCGCTCCAGCCGTCGACAGCACTGCGAGCCGCATCATTGTGCCCCTCCCATCTGGGAATCACCTGCAGCGCCGCTGGCTGCCGACAGGTAAAGCAAGGATGCCAGTTAGTAGGGGGCATGGATGGGTGTCAGCGGTGACGACGTGGGTTCGCTGGAGCGCAATTCTTGGGATGAGTCCAGATTGGACCATCAAAGGAGTAGCACCATGCGAGTAGGACTGAAATACATCACACCAGTGTTGGCGGCGGGCGCTGCCGCGGTGGCTATCGCCGCCGCACCAGCGGCCATGGCCGAAACCACGCCGGCTCAGCCGGCAATGATCGCCAGCGCGCCGGCGGCCGTGGCCCCCAACATCGTCCAGACCGCCGGCCACGGCGGCGGCGGCTTCCAGGGCGGCGGCTTTCATGGCGGCGGTGACCGCGGCGGCTGGCACGGTGACCGCGGCTGGCACGGCGATAACGGCTGGGGTAACTGGTTTGGCTGGCGCCGCTAACGGTCAACGACCGTGCGGGGTCAGGTTGCGTTAACTGACACCGCTGGTCGCAAGTGAATCGCCTACCCAAGGGCAGGCCCGCGCCGGTGAACCCCCCTCGCCGGCGCGGGCCGTCGCACACCCAGCCGCCGAACTAGGACGTGATGTCGGCCCGCCACCAGGGGGAGCAAGTGGCGGACCGAGTCATTAGTCAGACGGTGACGTCTGCCGTTTGGTTCCGTCAGAGTTGGTGGTTGTCCGCAATCTCTTTCAATGCGTCCATCAGCAGGTAGCACTCGCGCAGGGTTAGGGCTTCGGCGCGAGTCCCCTCATCACCCTGCCGCGCCATCTTCCTTCCCTCAAAGGGAAGTGCGCACGAAACCCGGGTTGGTTCAAAGTCGTTCATCATCGGCTGGTTGGCGATCAGTGTTTTTTGGGTTTTTTGGGTCCGTTCCCGGGTGGCTCGGCCGGGTTTGTGGTTGGGGCGGTGGAAGCTGTGGTGGCGGTACTGCTGGACGGGGGTGGAGGGATTGTGCTGGTGCTGGTGGGCGCGGTTTCTGGTGTGTTGCTTTGGAATGGGGGGTTGAAGACCAACAGGACCGCGGCGAGGGCGAAGACACCGATGATGGCCGCAATCGCCGCCAGTTTCCGGGTCCGGCGGGATTGGATGGTTGAAGTCGCCGCTGGGATGTAGACGCCTGTCGGGGTTATCGCTGGAAATGGCCTGGTCAGCATCAGGGTGGGCGGCCGCGCCGGCGCGGCCGCCGCATGATGGGCGCGGTCCCACAGTGCCGCCCGCATGGCCTCAGCGTTGGCGAAGCGCCACCGCGGGTCCCGCGCCATCGCCCGTTCGATGACGGCCGCCAATGCTGGGTCGACGTCCGGCCGGAGCGCGGCAAGAGGGGGCGGTGTGTCGTCCAAAATGGCGCGGGCCAGTGCTCCCAACGTTTCCTCGGTGAACGGTCGGCGACCGCTGAGGGCCTCGTATCCGACGCAGCCAACCGCATAGAGATCGTCGGCGATGGTCGCGGCTTTGCCGGCGAGCCGGTCGGGACTCAGGTATGCCAGCGTGCCCACGATCTGACCGGTCAGGGTGTGACTCGCTTCGGCGGTCTTCGCTATCCCAAAGTCGGTAACTTTCGTGTGGCCGTCTGTGCTGAACAAAATATTGCCGGGCTTAATGTCGCGGTGCAGAGTTCCGGCTGCGTGGGCGACCGCGAGTGCTGCCAGCACCTCATCGAGCATCGAGCGCACCGCCGCTTGCGGCATCGGACACTGGGCGATCCGATCGGCGACCGTACGACCCGGGAGCCTTTCCATCACGATGAAAGGCGTGCCCTCGTGTTCACCGCTGTCGTGGACAGCGACGATGTTCGGGTGAGAAAGCGCCGCAGCCGAGCGCGCTTCCGCCTCGAAACGGCGCCGTTTGTCTGCATCGCTGCTGAAACCTGGATGCAGCAGCTTGATCGCGACCGCCCGGCTCAAACGAGTGTCCCAGCCCTCGCGCACCTCGGCCATGCCGCCACGGCCCAAGACACCTCGCAACTCATAGCGGCCACCAAGCAGCTCGGAGGCCATCACCATGGCAACGTTAGCCCCGGCCACCACGACCGCGACTCTAAGCAGCGAAGTTTTGCGCCCGAACCGGCTTCCTCCCGGTCCGCGCAGACCGTGGATGCATCAACGCTCCGCCACTGGCGGGACCCCGACGCACATGTCGATCCGGCACCACACAAACCTCTCAGAGTCAGCTTGTGTTGCATCGACTAGTGGACACCACCCGGTACGAGTTGCGCAGGATTCGACCGGAACCGACAGGCGCAGCCGGACCAGCTGGCGGCATGGTGGTGCGCTGAGTTTAGGAGCCCCTAGCTCGCGCGGCGCGTTGATCATCGAGCGGGTGGCATTGGCCGCTGAGTCGCGAACGGACGTGAGCCATTCTTGACGGCACGGTGAACGGTTCTGAGGACCCCAGCGTTGCACGCCGAATCTATAGGGCCAAAATAGAGCCAAACTTTCAGAACAGGTACTCCAACGGGTCCAGTGGGCGTCGGGTACGTGGTAGAAGGTGTTGTCGTCCCATGACATTCGTTGAACCTTCGCGGTGTGCGGACGCCGCGCTGCCTCATAGCGGGCCAAGGCTGCCGGAATGTCCGCCACGTTCATTGCAGTGCGGGTGAAGGTTCTCGGTCCCCCGGCACCGTCATAACTGCAGCGGATTCGCAGGGTGACAGCCAACGGAACTTTTCACGGGGCGGCGATCAGCATTCCAACTAGCCACCATGCGGGAATTCCGGCTCTCCTCAAGCAGGTTGGTGGCTAGCGCCGACGACAGCGACGCCCGCGTCGAGCAGTCTTGAGATATATACCGAGACCGAAAAAAAGCATGTGGAGGAAGACGATGACTGCGGTCAGCGCAGGCCGATCGACGCGCAACCAACGGCGGGTGCATCCGGCGGTAGGAACCGCCGCGGCCGCCATGGTCGCTGCGGCTACGTCGGTGTCGGCGCACAGTTCATTGGCGTCACTCCGCCGGCTAGCGATACCTCGCCGTACTGCACCGTGGCTTACCAGTGCCTACGGCCCGGCGCGGATCGGCTGCTCCCAGATGGCCTTGACCCGCTCGTCCCATACGGACCCGCGATGTGGAATTCCGGAATGCCGTCCGGGCAAGTCGCCAGCCCGCACACTGGCGGCGCCGTCTGACCCGATGCTTGCGCCAGCTGAGGCGAGTAAGCCGCCTCACCCCGATTTTCAACCGACATCGCATGTCGCGATGTCACCCAAATAAGGAGAAAACAAATGAATCTGCGATACGTCGCGCCACTGGCCATCGCCGCATCCGCGGCGGCCATTGGACTGGCACCGATCGCCGCGGCCGACGCTACCGTGCACCAGAGCCCGGGAAATGCCGAAGTCATCGCTACTCCCGGGTCAGCCGCGCAAGAGGCCGCCCAAAACCAACAGCCATTCGGTGGGGACTCGGGTGCCCTGCTGTTCCACCGCCACCGCTGACAACGACTGCGCGCTTAGGGCAGGGAAGTTCTTACTCCCGCCCTAAGCGCTATGGTTTTGGGGCGCAAGGCAAGCCGGGACGCTGACGACGTCGCTACACTGTGGCTACGCGCGAGAGCGGTTGCGTCGTAATGATTCTCGTAACCAATTCTTACCCACGCGAACAACCCGAATCGACCCCTTCGATGGCATGACCGCTTGAGAAGATGATTCAGGCGACCGATTCGCGCGGCTCGCTTGCGGTGTCGATCTGCTGTGCACGCCGACTAGCTGACGTGCTCATAACGGTCGCTGGAGAGGCTGATCGGCCGGCACGATGACCGCGACACGTATCCGCAGGCGTGCTGCGCTGCGCCAACCTTTGCAGGGTTGAACGCGCGAAAATCGTCAGGACAACGACTCGTCCAACTCGCCCAGGGAGGCGATCAGGGCACTGTTGGCCGAGTAGTCAACCGGGCAGGCGATGATGCTGACGGTGTCGTTCTTGAGC
>JAVXWV010000632.1:0-7322 GCA_032230775.1 Mycobacterium sp.
CAGCGCCCCAACAGTCAGGAGAAGCCCCGCGTGCAGCGGTGTCACCTTGAGACCGAGCATCGGCATGCCGTCGGCGCCGAACCGGGCGTAACCCATCGACCAGGCCAGTGAGACACCGCCTAGCACGCCGAGCGCCAGCCCCTCGACGACAATCAACCCGCGACCCGCCCGCAAGCGCCCGCGTCCGCGTTCGCCTTCCTGACGCGGTGTGGCCTCGACCGTGGTAGGTCGCACAACGGGGTTGCTCACCGGGGTAACGGACGTCCTGGTGGACCATCGCATGCCAGTGGCGCGGCCCGGTCGATCGACCGGCGCCGCGGCGTTATGCTCGGCGCGAGTCATCGCCGCCGCCACCCTCGCCCACGGCCTCCAGCCTGCCGTGAACCGGTGGAAAATGGGTTCAACGCAAGCCGATTGCCAGCGGATACAGGGCATCTCCACAAGAAACTGCTAGACCCGCCGAAAGAAAAGTGACCAAGACATGGGGGGCGGGAACTTAGTTCGCTGAGTAGGAGTCGGTATCGTCTACTGCGATGCGCGACCGATTGAAGCGAACGATGGCAGCCGGGATCCTATTGGTGGTCTCGGCGAGCGGATGCGACTCGCAGTCGCATCCGGCGACGACGTCGATCACGGTGTTCGCATCATCGTCGATGATCACTAGCCTGACCGCGATCGGCAAGCAGTTCGAGGCTGAAAACCCCGGAACGTCAGTGGAGTTCATCTTCGCAAGCTCGTCGGATCTCTCCGCGCAGATGTTGGACGGCGCGGACGTGGACGTCTTCGTATCGGGTGACCACGACAACATGTCAGCCGTTGCAAACGCCGGCCTGGTCGAAGCGGCTCCGGTGCCGTTGGCGGCGAACAGCCTGGTCATCGCCACGGCGAAGGGCAATCGCGACAGCGTCGCCTCGTTAGCGGACCTGACGCGACCGGGTGTGCGGGTGGGCGTGTGTGGGGATCCCGGCGCATGTGCTGCGGCAACCCAGCAGGTCGAAGACCGCACAGGAGTTCGGCTGCATCCGCAGATTGTCGACACGACAGCGAGCGATGTCATCAAGGACATTGCGAGTGGGAAAGTCGATGCGGGTCTGGTGTTCAAGACCGACGCGCTCAACGTCGGCGATACCATCTCGTGGTTCGCCTTTCCCGAGGCTGCCGACGCGGCGGTTACATCGTGGATCGCGCCGATGAAGAATTCAGAACAGGCTGGACTTGCGTCGAAGTTCGTCCAGGACGCCAGCGGTGCCGCTGGCCGAAAAGTCTTCGCCGCCGACGGCTTCGCCGAACCCAGCCAGACATTCGCGCCCTAGCCGGGCGCGTTCGAGGCGGGCCACCATTGGTGACCCGCCTCGAATCATATTGATTTACAGCGGAATCCACTGACCGAGGAACCAGAATCCCCACCCGTTTCCGTCTGCGGACTGCACCGGATTCACCTGCTGACCCATCCAGTTGAAGGGCTGGTGGTCAAAACGGCCCTGGTCGACGCCGCGACCATGCCAGTCGACAGGGCCGGCGCCACCACGGTCGTCGCGATAGTCGTTACGATGGTCGTCTCGATGGTCGCCGCATTGCGGGGTACCCGGGCGGTCGCATCCCCACTGGTCTGCACTGGCCGTTCCGAGGCCGACGCCGAAAAGTCCTGCAACACCAATGCCTGCTGCCAGTGCCGATACAGATATGGCACGCTTGAAAGCCATTCCTTACTCCGTTTCTCGTCGATGTGGCTGTTCTCGCCACATGCGGAGTGACGTTAGGGTGCGGACATGTTCAGGTTCTGTGGTGGCAATGTGCGCAGCCTGTGCAAGCAGTAACAGATCGACAACCACTTGCTATCAACGAGATTGAGGAAGACCTGGTTTATGCCCGTCGACGGTGGTCGATGACTGAAGCGTGATCGCATGCGCTCATCAACTTCATTTCCGTCAAACGTTGTGGCATAGCGTCGATCTGCTGCGTGAGCACATCGCGGATGCCTTCCTCGTCCAGTGCTTGCCCGTCATCGCGATCGATCCGGATCAAATCCTGGCCGACAACGTCCATCAAGGCGTCGACCAGAGCCTGGCGATCGCGGCTGCCGTCCAGTAGCGGTAGCAGGTAGCGGTCCACAGGACACAGGGGCAGCAATTCGTGCCAATGGTTGAAGACATACGCTTCGACGTCGTCACGGGTCAGCTCGGCCATTCGCCTGGCCGCCTCGTTGAGTCGGATCGGAGTGCATGCGGGCTCCGGGCACACAGGAGTGAGCCGGTATCGCGCGTGTCCCTGAATGATCAGGCACCCGAGAAGGTCGTCGATGCGTGCCTCGATGTCCGGTGCAGCTTCGTTTTCAGCGCGACCGATGCGTGCACGCGCCGCATCCACCAGTTCCGGCCACGACAGCGTCCACGGCCAGCGGGCGGTGAGCGCTTCAACAGCAGCCTCAATCGCGGAGTCACCGGTGGCCAGCGATGGCAACGACGCGGCGAAATGCATTTGACGGCAGCGGGCTCGGTCCAATTTGCGATTGATCTGAGGTGCGCGCTCGACATGTACAAGCAGTGTCTGACGGAAGTGCCTGTTGACCACGAAGTCAAGGTGTTGCTCGAGTAGAAGTTGATCGTCCGCGTAATCGATCAGGTGGTCAGCCACCGTCGATCCGTAGTTTGTGGCGAACGTGTACTCGGGCTGGGCCTCGGAGAGGTAGTCCAATCCGTGGGCTCGAGCGCGATCGACGAAGTCGCGGAAGTAGCACGGCGCGTTGAAGATCTCCAGTTCCTCGTGCAGAAGGTAGTAGTCGCCCGCTGTGGCGGCCATCAGCTGATAATCGTTTAGTGCCCTGGACAGGACGCTTTCGGGCTGGGCGACCTTCTGCAGGAAGTCGACCATGCTGCGCGCGCGGCGCACCTTTTCCTCAACAGTCGGGGTGTCGCCGACGCTGAGGAGCATCGCGTCGCGGACGATCTCCTTAGCCTTCCAGCCGGGATACGTGTTGTAACCGACGTATGCCACGCCGGCCGGGGAGAGCAGTCGGCCGCAAGCAGCTAGGATCGCCGCCTGCACCTCGTCGGGCACCCAGCTGTACACCCCGTGACAGATGATGAAATCGAACTGGCCCAATGCCGCAAGGTCGAGATGTGCGATGTCGCCGTGTATCAGCTCGATGTTGTCAAGCCCTAGGGCGTCAACCCGTCGGCGACCTTGATCTATATGCACCCGCGACAGATCGACGCCTACCGTGCGTGCCAGCGGATGCATCGCCGCGAACGGGATCAGGTTGCCTGCAGCTGCACAACCTATTTCGAGCACCCGTGAGCGCGCCACGTCGGGCGGGTCCAATCCGAACGCCCACGCGATCGCGGCAAGCTGTCCCGGAGCCGATTGGGGGTGTGCGTACGATTCGTACGGCGCTTCGTCATAGGCGGCACGCACGTCGTCGATTTCACTCTGCCCGTTGCGTGATCGCGCCCTTGCCATTTGTCGATGATTACGAATTCAGCTCGTGACCAACACCATTGGATCTCACGGGCATTGCCCATTGTTCACGCATCCGGCTGCCGCAGTCGCTTTCAAGGCGGGCGCGGCGACAGACGTCGCGAGAGTCGCCGCCGGCGGAGCAGCGGTCGCGGTGGCCCCCATTTTCATGGCCGTTGGGTCGACCGACATCGCCGGGACAGTGGGAGATACGTAAGCCGTTCCGGTCGCCGAATCTCCGGATCCCCCAGCGACATTCTGCGAACTCGAAGCACTCGGGTGCGTCAGAACCATGGCGGCCGCTGCAATAATGGCGAAACCGCCCAGTCCAGCCGAGAGGCGTGTAAGTCGTTGTGTGCGCATGGACTACCTCCAACAGCCGACCGGATCGCTCAAATCGGATCGGCGGCTGCTTATCAGGAGAACTACTAGAATCGGACAAGAGCGCTTTCTTTGAACTCCGAGTTCGTTTCTACGTCGAGGAGTGTTCACAATCAATCGCTCGACGACCGTCTAAGTGGACTTGAAGCCGATTGCCAGTCGCTCAACAGTCGTGATCCACAAAGTCCCAGATAACGGAGCACGGCTCTCAACCGCCGGCCAGCCAATGTCATAGGGAGTCACAGCGCAACGTCAGCCCCCCTTACGGGTATCGAGGCAGCATCGTTACATGCAATCGAAATGGCACCGGTCTCCAACTGAGGTTTTTCTGAAGTGAACAGGGCCGTTCTTCTCAGCACGAGCGTCACCGCCACCGGCGTGGTGATGGCTATTTTCGGAAGCGTTGTGGCTCACGCCTCTTCGGCGCCCAACGTCATAGGACAGAAGTACAGCGATGCTGCTTCTCAACTTTCCACAGCGGGCCTGTCGGTGGTGGTGTCGACCACAGTGGGCGACAGCGTCGCGCGGCCGAGCTGCATCGTCACTCGGCAAGAAAGCAGGACCGAGGCCCCGCCGGAGAACACGAGCGCCTCGCCGGTCAGTCAAGTGCTGATCTCGCTCAACTGCGGTGCGCCGGTGGCCTCGGCGACATCCTCTGGCAACTCGCTCGCGAGTCCTGAAGGCAGGGCCGCAGCTGCAGCGGCGGCCTCGGCGACCCCTGCTCCGAGCGGGTAGGCCGCTAAACCGGCAGTGCCAGCCGAGTGGGCTCGTCGTGACCGCGCAACGTCACGGTGTCACCGAAAGTCCAATGGTCGCGCTCGCTTTCGCTCGCATTCTGGACGGTCTGCGATGACGCCAGCAGGTGGGCGGGCGTGGACTTGGCCAATTCGCAGAGCCGCGCGGCCTCGTTGACCGGTTCACCGATGACGGTGTATTCGAATCGCTCCTTGGCGCCCACATTGCCTGCGACCGCTTGCCCGGATGCGACGCCGATTCCCGCTTCGCATTCCGGCGCCTCGTCGCGGATCCGCAGCGCGATGGCGCGCCCGGCCGCCAGCGCCTCATCCTCGGGATTGTCGAGGTGGTTCGGAGCGCCGAACACGGCCAGCGCCGCATCGCCCTCGAACTTGTTCACGAACCCGTGGTGGCGGTCGACCTCGTCGACTATCACCGCGAAGAACCGGTTCAGCAGCTCGACCACTTCTGTCGCAGGCCTACCCGTCACCAACTGGGTCGACCCGATGATGTCGACGAAGATCACCGCGACATGGC
This sequence comes from Mycobacterium sp., assembly GCA_032230775.1. Classification (GTDB taxonomy): domain Bacteria; phylum Actinomycetota; class Actinomycetes; order Mycobacteriales; family Mycobacteriaceae; genus Mycobacterium. The sequence continues at coordinate 5,110 of JAVXWV010000632.1, forward strand.
GTTCCTCGCCGCCGAGCTTGGGTCGCTGCTGCTCAGCCGCGGCGGCCACCTCGCGTCCGACGTGGCGGCCGAACAGATCCCGCACTTGTTCTCGTTCGCGCAATCCCGCGACCATGGAGTTGAACCCGCGCTGCAATTCGCCGAGTTCGGTGCCGTCGAATACGACTACGTTGCAGTCGAGGTCGCCGCCCTCGACGTGCTTGAGTGCGGCGCGCACGACTCGTACCGGGGTCGCGGTAAGCCATGACACGATCCACATCAAGATGAGGCCGACGAGCAGGGCGACGATCGCCAAAATCCATACGGCAACGGCAAATTGCGTCTCGGTGAGGTTCCGCAGAGACAACGCGAAGACCGCGAGCAGGGCGATGCCGATCACAGGAAGCGATCCGAGAAACCACACGATCATCAGCCTGCCCATGATTCCTGCGGTGAGTCGACGCGGTGGCGGGCCGGCTTCCAGCGCCTGCGCCGCCACCGGACGAAGCGCGAACTCGGTCAACAGGTAGCAGGCAGTCGCGACGACGACACCGGCGAAGCTGATCGTGAACAGGAAGCGTGGGATGAATGTCGTGTTCTGCAATCCGTACAGCGTCGTGAAGAGCGCGGTCCCGACACCCCACAGGATCAGATGCGCCCTCGCCACCCGCCACGGTGCCGCGAACGTGTTGACCTGATCCTCGCGTGTCGGCGTGCGCTCCTCAATCGCCCAGCGCATTGCGTTAACAGTTCGGCGGGTGATCCAGAAGGTGCCGATCAGCAGCGCCAGGACGATGTACGCCGGGCACACCACCCACGTGACCCAAAATGGTGCGTCGCTGAATACGCTTGGCACCGGAAACGCCACGATGACCAGGAGCAGCGCCGCGCTGATGCCCAGGACGTCGGAGGCCAGGAGGACCACCGTCAGGATCAGCTGAATGCGGACACGCCTGCGGAGCTGGCTTTCCGATGCCTTGCCCAGCAGCCATGACCCGTACTCCGGCGCATCGGGCATGCGGCCGCTCTGCCGGGTCACGGTCTCGAGGACCCGGCCCAGCCGGTGCGCGACGCTCTTATTGGCGCTCATCGTTGCCCCAGCCTAATTTGCCGGTCCCGCCACATAAGGTTGTTCGGGTGCGTCTCGTGATCGCCCAGTGCACCGTTGACTATGTCGGGCGCCTCACTGCCCATCTGCCCTCCGCGCGCAGGCTGCTGCTCTTCAAGGCCGACGGTTCGGTGAGTGTGCATGCCGACGACCGGGCCTACAAACCGCTGAACTGGATGTCCCCGCCCTGTTGGCTCACCGAGGACCTCGGCGGTGAGGCACCGGTGTGGGTCGTTGAGAACAAGGCAGGCGAGCAGCTGCGCATCACGGTGGAGGACATCGAGCACGATTCCAGCCACGAGCTCGGCGTCGACCCCGGACTGGTGAAGGACGGTGTCGAGGCGCACCTGCAGGCGCTGCTGGCCGAGCACTGCGAGCTGCTCGGCACCGGTTACACGCTGGTGCGGCGCGAGTACATGACCGCCATCGGTCCGGTCGACCTGTTGTGCCGCGACGAGCGGGGCCGATCGGTGGCCGTCGAGATCAAGCGGCGCGGCGAGATTGACGGCGTCGAACAGTTGACCCGCTACCTCGAGCTGCTCAATCGTGACACCGTGCTTGCGCCTGTCGCGGGAATCTTTGCGGCACAACAGATCAAGCCGCAGGCCCGAACTCTGGCAAGCGATCGCGGGATCCGTTGCGTGACTTTGGATTACGACCTGATGCGCGGAATGGACAGCGACGAATTCCGGCTGTTCTGAGAGGCTGGTCGACATGCCCCGGCGCCGGAACCCGCCTCGGCGGCAACGCTCCTCGCCGCCGTTGCCTGCGCCCCGCCGGATCGAGACCGGACCAGACGGTCATGAATACGAGGTAAGGCCGATCGCGGCCGCGCGGGCGACCAAGATCTACCGCTGCCCCGGCTGTGACCACGAAATCGTCATTGGCACAGCACATTTAGTGGCGTGGCCCGCCGATATGGGCGAAAGCGCACCCGATGAACGGCGGCATTGGCATACGCCGTGCTGGACGCACCGGGCAACGCGGGGCCCGACGCGCAGATGGTCTTAGTGTGCTTGGTTTTCTAGGTCGTCCCTGGCAGGTTCGACCAGCTCGATCAGCACGCCGCCGCCATCCTTGGGATGGATGAAGTTGATCCGGGAGTTCGAGGTGCCGACCCTGGGGG
>JAVXWV010000656.1:0-5045 GCA_032230775.1 Mycobacterium sp.
CGGTTTTTCGGGTGGCATGGGCGCGCGACGAGATGCCGAAACGCAGCAGCAGTTGCCTGACGTCTTCTATCAGTTGCCGACTCGTCGATCCGTAATAGACGCGCCCGATCCCCTGCTTCGCATCCCACCAGACGCACCCATCAGTCGCCCAAAGATGTCGCAAAAACAACATCACTTGGTCGTTCGGCATCGCGAAGACTTCCGTCGGAACGAATTTCTCGTAGCTCCTCAGTCCGAAGAGGCCCAAATCTTCCAACCATGCAGCGATGGGATTTCGTCTCCCGCGTGCCAGCCGATATGGCGCCGGCAACCGTAATGTCGTGACCCGCGCCGCCGCGTAGTCGTCACGCACAGCGGTGATGCCGAAGTGTCTGGCTGCCTTGGTGACAGCAGCCAAGTTCTGCTCGTCGATACTCGCGTAACGAATCGGCTGACGTTTGACACATGAGCCGTCGCCGATCACGTGCGCCAACAGAATTACTTCGTCATCAACCAGGCGGCCCTGGCGAATGGGCACTGCTACCCGACGTGGTACCGCTACTCGGTCGTCAATGCGCAACTCACTCAGCAGTTTCCACCCGCAGAGAGTCATGAACGCCTGATTCGCCGCTGCCTCAACCCTGCGACCGGATGCCAGCCGAACGTGGAACACCTCCGACCGTCCGCTGGACTGCACATCGCTGGCTGGTTTCGCCACCAGCCGCTTTCGCTCGTCGAGTGACCACACCAGCGGACGCTCGCCACTCTGCACCAACTCGGACAGCGCTACCTCAGACCCGTTGTCAGCACGTAAGATCCGTGTGCCTGCGGTGAGGCCTCCGCGGTACCGAACACTACTCGACACCGTGGGTGTACGTTCTCGAATTCGGCTGCATCTGCCCGCACCGCTGACCAGGGTGTTTCCGATTTGTCTCGCGGCAGCTGACTCCAGTTTGTCTCACGAACCGCTGCATTTCCTAGGAGCCACCATTCCAGTCGCTTCTCGAATACCCTGCTCGATGCGATAGGTGCGGGAAGGAGCCGCGTCCGTTCGTCGCAGTGACTGATCGGAACAGGCCCGTCGGCACTCGCGACCGGGCAGACGACTTCGGCCAACAAACCACCATGCGCACCAACCGCTCACCTGTAGGAGGTTGCCAGTATCGGGTAGCCGCGGCGGATAGACCTATCCCGGAGCGAGCACGCCGATTGAACCATCCCGAGTTTGATGCACTTGGTCCCAAACGCCTGGACTGAGTGAGGTCGGCCGTCGAGGTAGCTTTTGGCCACCCCGAGGCAATGCCAGCCCCGCGCGAACCTCGTTGGTACGGTGCCCGTGTCGATCTCACGGACATCAACGTTGGCGATATCGGCAGTCATCGCGCCTCCATCTCGTTGGCCAAAACTGGAACGTGTTGCGGTAATAGTAGAACATGTTACAGATCTTGGATACTCCAATATCTCTTTGTAACACTGCATTTCGCTTAGTCGCGCCCGACAATAGCTGTGTAATTTGGAGTTTGATGGTGCGTCGCTCCGACCGGGCGATTGGCGCGGCCTTAATGACAACTCACGCAAGTCAGCGGAATGCTCTGCCGGGAAGGTCTTTTGCCTCACGATGAGACTTTCACGCCCAGGTCGACGCTTCGTGTCTCTTGATCACCTCGCCTATCATCATGTTCAGCTGGGTGCCGATTGGCCGGCCAGCGGATGTAGTAACAGAGGAACAAGGCGGACTCAACAAGCTCATCGCCGTCCAATTCCGCGTTCCGCAATGCGGCACCGGCCTGGATTTCAGCGATGTCGATCTGGCCGGTGGCAGACAGGGCCCCGGTGAGCAGAAACCTGCGGTCACGCATGCTCAGACCCTCCCGGCTCCATACATCGGCAAATAGGCGATCGGCAGTGTGCGCCCAGAACTCGCCAGGACCATCCTCCACAGTCCACCCGTAGACCTGCGACATCACCGCAAGGTCCTTGCGCCGCTGCGCTGTTGGATCCGGTGACATTCGCCATCCTCGTGTTGGGTCGGGGGCCTCAGGCGCGGGCCACGTTCTGCTAGCGGGGTGTTTACAGGACGCTCTGAAACGTTGTGTAGTCGAGCTGGCCGGTATTGAGACAGGCAGTGAAGCCAAGGTCAACGATGACATTGGAGCCGGTGACGTAGGTGGCGGCATCGGAGCCAAGGAAGGCGATAACGTTGGCGATTTCCCGCGCAGTGGCGCGCCGGCCGCCGCTCTGGGACACCAGCCAGTCGATCACGCCCTGGCCCAGGGTGTCCGAGAAGTCTTTGAGCAAGGGGGTTTCGATGAGTCCGGGACATACGCTGTTGATCCGGACTCCCCGCGACAGCAGAGCCGGAGCTAGTTGCATCGTGTAGACCTGCGCGCATTCCTTGGAGAAGCCATAGGGGTTGGCGGTCAGTTCGGGATGGTGACGCACCCAGGTCAATGCGTCGCCCCAGTCGTCGATGGCCAGCAAGTCTTGAATGAGGCCCACATGTTCCGTGTAGCCGCCACCGGCGGTCGATGCGGTGTTCACGACAGCACCGCCAGCGGGGATGCGTTCGAGCAGCGCGGCCGTCAGCCGTCTCGGAGCGAGCACGTTGACTGCCATCACCACGTCGGTGGAGAAGGTCGCAGCGACCCCGGCGTTGTTGAACAGAACATCCACAGGGCCGTCGATCTGGGCGACCGCGCTATCGACCCCGGCCGGCGTTGACAAGTCAGCGGCGATGGGGTGATCGACAAGGCCGCCCGGCTTGATGTCGATGGTGGTGATGTGGTCGGCACCGCCATCTTGCAGCACGCGCACGAGCTCCGCGCCGACGCCCGAGGCGGCGCCGGTGACAACGACACGTTTCCCGTCATAGCGAACAAGCTCATTCACTGTTCATCTCCTTCATCGCGGCGTCCAGATGTGGCCGGGCTAGATTGTGTTGGTTCATAGCGGATTCCAGCGTGAACTGCCATTGGTGCGGAACGCGGCGAACGAATCGTGCAGTTCGCCGGTGGCAGTGCACATCACTTGGGTTCTGTTCTCCAGATCGATCGCGTGCCGAAGGCTGGGCGCGTCGACGTTTTGCCACATGGTTTCTTTGGTCATCCACACGGCCAGCGGCGCGTGTGCGGCGATCTCCGAGGCCTTCTGCAGGGCGCGCGGTACAAGGCCAGGGCTGTCGACGATGTCGACAATCAGGCCGATGGCGGCTGCTTCGTCGGCGTCGAAAACCCGTCCAGTCAATAGCAGCTCAGCAGAGCGTGAGGCGCCGATCAGGCGCGGCAGGTGGTAGCTGGTGCCCATGTCGCATGCCGAGACGCCGTGGCGGATGAACACCGCGCCGAAGGTGGCCTCCGGGCAGGCGAATCGGATGTCGCAGGCAAGGGCCAATGCGAAGCCGCCGCCGACAGCTGGCCCGTTGATGGCGGCGATGACCGGTTGGCGCAGTCGGTGGATCTTTTCAAACACCGACGCCATCAGTTCCTGGGCGGCGAAGGTTCGGGCTACCTCGCTTTGCACGGTTCCCAGCAGAGCGGCTATTGGTGTGGCGTCGGTGTTCGTGAAATCCTCCGGTACGGCTTTGAGGTCGGCGCCAGCACAGAACGCGCTCCCTGCTCCGGTGATGACCACGGCACGGACGTCAGGCTCGCCATTGACGTCGTCTAGGACTGCGTGTAGTTCGCCAATCGTTTGGGAGTCCAGAGCATTACGTCGCCCGGGGCGGTTGATTGTGATCAGCACGGTGCCGTCATGGCGATGCTCGGTGAGGACAGCAGGCATGCATGGTCTCCTTTGTGCCTGGCGGGAAATCGTGGTGTCATCGCGGTGGACGCGAGGGCGGCTAGCCCCAGATTCAGGTCGCGAAGTTGGCGATCGAGGCTTGGGTGAGCAAGGGATTGTCGTACTCGCACCACAGCGTCATCTTTCCGTCGCGGAACGTGAAGACGCCGATGTACCGGTTGGCGTAGCGCACATCCTTGTCCCGGCCAATACAGTCGCCGTCATAGCGGGCAACGAGGCGGTCGGGATCGACGAGTTCGAAGATGTCCTTGACCGTGATGTCGAACTGCTTATACATCGTGAACATCACCTTCAGCAGTTCCCCGAAGCCGGCTTTGTCCATGTCGGGCACCGCCTCTTCGTAGGGCAGCTGCATGATCACGTCGTCGTGCAGTTCGGCAAGCACGGCGTCGACATCGAGCTGGCCAATTGCAGCCATCGCCCGTGTCAACACCTGCTTGTTCGCCTCGCGCAGTGCGTCCTTGTCCGACATGTAGTTGCCTGGCCTTCCCGTGCAATAACGTCATTATAATTAACGTAACTTAGATGTAGTGGACTTTCAACGGCCCATCCTGGACCCGCCGTGCAGCCCGCGTTTCGGGTCACACGGTTGTCGATGGTCCTAGCGGGGCACCATTCCGCCGTCGGCGATGATGGTCTGGCCGGTGATGAAGCTGCCGGCATCGGAGGTGAGCAGCAGTGCGGCGCCAACCATCTCGTCGGGCTTGCCGATGCGTTGCTGCAGCGCGGACTGGGCCATCACGTCGATGAATTCAGCGGGGTTGTTACGGACCATGTCGGTGTCGACCGACCCAGGCGCCAAGGCGTTGACGCGGATGCCGCGACTGGCGTACTCGGCGGCCATCGAGCGGGTGAACGAGACCAGCGCGGCTTTACCCGCGGAGTACATCGACACCATCGGCGAAAAGATGAACGCCCCGGCCGAGACCACGTTGAGCACAGCACCTTTGCCGCTCTTCTCTAAATACGGTAATGCGGCCTGCACCAGGAACACTGGTCCGCGAAGGTTAACTGCGAAGGATTTCTCCCACGCTTCAGGCGTCATCGCGCCCAGGGGCTGCATGAGGGCGTTGGCGGCGTTGTTGACCACGATGTCGACACCACCGAACTCTTCAACTGTGCTCTGCACGAGCGCAGCCAGCGAGTCGAGGTCACCGATGTGGGTAGCCACACCAATCGCGTTACCGCCCATATCAGTGAGGTGCCGCGCGGCCTCCTTGCACGCGTCGGCCTTACGGCTGGCGACGACGACATTGGCGCCGGCG
>JAVXWV010000771.1:0-5320 GCA_032230775.1 Mycobacterium sp.
TCACCGGCCCATCCGGCAGTGGGAAGACCACGCTGCTGCGCAGCCTTGCCGAACTGTGGCCGTTCTGCTCCGGCACGCTGACCCGACCGTGCGGGCCCAACGAGACGATGTTCCTTTCGCAGCTGCCCTACGTGCCGCTTGGCGACCTGCGCGCCGTCGTGACCTACCCCGGCAAGGAGGGCACCATCGACGACGACACGCTGAAGCGCATGTTGCACAAGGTGGCACTCCCGCATCTCGTCGACCGGCTCGACGAGGTACTGGACTGGGCCAAGGTGCTCTCCCCCGGCGAACAACAGCGCATCGCGTTCGCCCGCATCCTGCTCACCAAGCCCAAGGTCGTGTTCTGCGACGAAGCCACGTCCGCACTCGACGAGGGCCTTGAGTTCCTGCTCTACCAGTTGGTGCGCACCGAGCTTCCGGACACCATTCTGGTCAGCGTGAGCCACCGCGCCACCGTCGAGCAGCATCACACCCACGAACTCGAGCTGCTGGGCGACGGCGAATGGCGACTCGGCCGAGTCGAGGGCGGCGAGCCCGTCCCCGTGTAACGCCGGGCCGGGTAACTTCCCGGCATGGAAACGTTCACGCCGTCCCTGGATTGGGGCGACGAGCTCATCACGTCCCTGCTGTGGGTGGCGAAAGCATGGGTGATCGGCGCGGCGGGCATGCTCGTTGCGCTGGCGCTGCTCGGCCGGTTCACGACCTGGGGCCGCCAGTTCTGGCGCGTGACTGGGGCCTACTACAAGGGCCGCGAGAGCATTCCGGTGTGGTTGTGGCTGGGCGTGCTGCTGCTGTCGGTGATGGTCGACGTCCGCTTGAGCGTGCTGTTCAGCTATCAATCCAACGACCAATTCTCGGCCCTGCAGGCCGCGTTCGAAGGTGAGGGAGCGGCGAAAGACTCAGCCATAGACAGCTTTTGGTGGTCAATCCTGATCTTGGTTGCTCTCGCAGCTGTTGACATCGTCCGCACCGTGCTCGACCTCTACCTGATGCAGCGGTTCATCATCCGGTGGCGGGTGTGGCTCACTCACCGGCTGACAGGCGACTGGCTCGACGGTGATGCCTACTACCGCGGACGGTTCATCGACAATCCGATCGACAATGCGGATCAGCGCATCCAACAGGACATCGATATCTTCACCACCGGAACCGGCCCGGAAACGAACACCCCGACCGTCGGAACCGCCCAAACGCTGGTGTTCGGCGCGGTCACGTCGATTGTCTCGGTGGTGTCGTTCACCCCGATTCTGTGGCACCTGGCAGGCCCGCTGACGGTCTTCGGAGTCACCGTGCCGAAAGCGCTGTTTTGGATGGCGCTCGTGTATGTCTTCTTCACGACGGTCGTCGCGTTCTGGATCGGCCGCCCGCTGATCCGGCTGTCCTTCCGCAATGAACTCACCAACGCAGCGTTCCGCTATGCGCTGGTGCGGCTGCGCGATGCGGGCGAGGCCGTCGGGTTCTACCGTGGCGAGAGCGCAGAACGTGGCCGATTGATGACGAGATTCGCGGCCGTCATCAACAATTACCGAGCCTTCGTGCGACGGGGGGTGGCGTTCCTCGGCTGGAACAGGTCGGTGTCCCAGATCGTCGACCCGCTGCCGACGATCGTTCAGGCCCCCCGCCTGTTCGCAGGACAGATTCAGCTCGGCGACATCACCCAGTCGTCGAGCGCGTTCCTACAGGTACACGGCTCGCTATCGTTCTTTCGAGCCGTCTACGATTCGTTCGCCAGCTACCGGGCGGCCATCATCCGCCTCGACGGGCTGATCATCGCCAACGAAACAGCAAGAGCGCTACCGGCATTGACGGCACTACCAAGTACCGACGGTTCGGTGGAACTCGACGATGTCGAGGTGCGCACGCCGGCAGGCGTACGGCTGGTCGACCCGCTCAACGTCCGGCTGGACGCGGGAGAATCGATGGTCATTACCGGTGGCTCTGGCTCGGGCAAGACGACACTGCTGCGCAGCCTCGCGCAGCTCTGGCCGTTCACGTCGGGCACGATGCACCGCCCCGAGCACGACACGATGTTCTTGTCGCAGATGCCGTACATGCCGCTTGGCGACTTGCGGTCGGTGATCTCATACCCGGCTGCCGAACGCGAATTCGACGACGCGGCAATCGGGATCGCACTTGAGACCGTGGCTCTCGGTCATCTCGGCAACCGCCTCGACGACGTCGCCGACTGGGCGAAGGTGCTCTCGCCCGGCGAACAGCAGCGCATCGCGTTCGCGCGTGTCCTGCTGGCCAAACCGAAGGCGGTGTTTCTCGACGAGTCCACTTCGGCACTGGACGAGGGACAGGAGTTCGCGCTGTACCGGTCTTTGCGCACCGCGCTTCCGGACTGCGTTGTGGTCAGCGTCAGCCACCGCGGCACTGTCGAACAGCACCACGACAGGCGCCTGGAATTGCTCGGCGGCGGCCAGTGGCGCCTCGCCGCAATCGACGGGCCTGGCTAGCTTCTGGCCGCGTGCGCCCCTGCCCGCCTGCCGAAGAATGACCCCTCGCCGAGCTGTGTGCCGCTGGCGTAGCCCTTGCCGTCCTGGGCGATGTTCGACGCACATGCGCCAGCTGCGTAGAGTCCCGGGATAACGCTGCCGTCGTCGCGCAGCACCTCGCCGTCGATCGTCACCGCCAGTCCTCCCATTGTGAAGCCGGAGTACATGGCGACGCCGAGCGACAGGTCGAACGCCGCCCATGGTCCGTTGTCTTGTACGGCGACGTATTCCGGCTGCTTGTGGAAATCGGGGTCCTCGCCACGTGCCGCGTGCTCGTTGTAGCGGTCGAGCGTGGCGGCCAGGTTGCCATCGGGAAGCCCCAGTGCCGCTTCCATTTCGGCGACCGTCTCCCAGCCGTCGATGAACTTGATCAACGGCATCTCGGGCATCTGCATGTGTGCCTCATCGACGATCAAGTACGCCGTTTGATCCGGCTGTTCCAGAACGAAAGCCGACGTGCGCGAGTGGTACGAGTCTTCGGCGACGAACCGCTTGCCGTCCTTGTTCACCACGACGCCGGTGAGCAGGATCTCCGGAGGGTAGGCGGCGGCGGTGATGAACAGCTGATCCAGGTTCTGGGCGACTCCCCCCGCTGAGACGCCCATCCGGATGCCAAGCCCGTCATCGTGGGGGTTGCCGAGAATGTAGGGCTCGACGACTCCATGGTGTTTGGTGCGACGCTTCTGACCAAGTGCGGGGGTGTGCTCCGCGACCATCTCGGGGTTCATCGCGAAACCGCCCGCGCCGATGACGACCGACTTGGCCCGGACGGCTCCTGCGTCGTCGAAGTGCTTCCAGCGCACCCCGACCACGGCACCGTCGTCGACGATCAGGTTGGTCACGCCCGTCTCGTAGCGGATGTCCACGCCGAGATCGTCAGCACGCTTGACGAGCAGATCGATGACCATCGACGCGCCGCCCAACTCACCGGGCACCGGCACTGAGTGCCCGCGAGGCGCTGGCTTGGCCTGTTCGCAGAACGGCCACACCTTCTCGTTGCCGGTGTATGACAACCCCTCGGTGCCTGGCGGGACGACCACCTTGCCGGGGTAGAAACTCCGCTCGAACTGAAAACCCAAGTCCTCCAACCAGGTGAAGTGCTCGACGCTGCCGTCGCTGTATGCGCGGATCTTGTCGTGCTCCGGCTCCCGCGACACCGCGACCAGGTACTTGTACATCTCCTCGGCGCTGTCGTCATGGCCGGTGGCCTGCTGTACCGCGGTGCCGCCACCGAGATAGAAGTGGCCACCCGCCATGGCGCTGGTACCGCCCGCGGCCGCTGCGCGCTCAAGCACAAGCACCTTCGCCCCCGCCGCTGCGGCACTGACCGCAGCGCAACCGCCTGCGATGCCGAAACCGATCACCAGGACTTCGACCTCATCGCTGAAGTCCGCAACGTCGGCGGCGTTGATGGTCTGCGGGATCTCAGTGCTCACCCTTGCTCCTGTTTCACATAGTCGTAGAACGCCCGGATCTCGGGCGAGATGTGCGCGATCTCGATGTACGGCACCCCGGCGTCCTCGGCGGTGATATACGCGAACCGCATCCCGCCGGGCATCAACCCCTGCTGGACCACGGGTGCGCCATGACTCTCGGCGTCGGCCAGCGCGGCGTCGAAGGCGTCCATGTCGAGGGCCTCAACACAGATGTGGTGCAGGCCGGGTCCGACGTGGTCGAGAAACTCGGTGTAGATGCTCTCGCCCGAAACCGGCGCGATGAGTTCGAGTTGGGTGTCGCCTGCGTAGCTCAGCGAGATGTGGGCGACGAAGTCGGCGGGCCTCCCGCGGAAGGTGCACGTATCCGGAGCGAAATGGACGCTCGGTATGCGGACCCACTTCTTGGCGCCCAACAACGTGGTCAGCGCTTTTTCGGTGGCAGCGAGGTCGCGCGTCACCCACGCAATCTGGACAGGTGTCTGGTCAAGCATCTTCTTGAGAATATCGTCGCCATGTCCGGCTGGCTAGAACGTGTTCTAGTTTATTCGTCACCGAGGTAGGCCTTGATGCATCGATCGGCCATCACCCGGGCTGTCGCGGGATCGACACCGAAGGCGACGCTCGCGGTATACCACTCTTCGCCGGACAGCGTCAGGAAGCGACGACCGTCCTCGGTGCCCGTCCACTGCTGCCCGAACGACGGGTCGATGGTTTCGCCGGTACTCAGGTGGATGGCCAGCCCGAGCAACATGGAATCCCAGCCCATGCCGACGGCGCCGGGGCCGAACTCGCGCCAGATCTCGTCGTCGTCCACGGAGATGATGTGTTCGAGTAGCAATCGCGCCCGGTCGGGTCCGTCGCTGGCGATGGTGACGTCGATCCAGCTGACCTTGCCGCCGTACTCCCAGGTGGCGGTGAAGTTCTTCGGCGGGTCACACGTCAGGATGGTTCCGCCGGCCTGTCCCTCCAACTGGTAGGAGCCGCCGACCTTGAGCTCGCCGGAAATCGGTAGGAACCACCGCGGAATGCGCTCGATATTCGTGACGGCATCCCAGAGGTCCGCGAGGTCGGTGCCGTAGGACTGACTCACGGTGACGACGTGCGCCTCTCCGGTGTCTATCGCACGGGGGCCGACCGTGCGCTGAACCGCGTTGATCTGGTGGTCGACGTCAATCTCAGTCATGTTGTGTCCCTTCGTCGTTGCCGCTTTCCCCGTGCGATTTCGGTGGCCAGCGCATCGAGGTGCGGTGCCCAGAACCGGCGAAACCCGTCCAGCCACTCGTCGATGTCGCGCAATGCCCGGCCGTCCACCGCGTACAACCGCCGCTGACCGTCCGGCCGCACCGACGCAAATCCGTTGTCGCGCAGCACCTTCAAGTGCTG
>JAVXWV010000807.1:0-2588 GCA_032230775.1 Mycobacterium sp.
AACGTGACCGATGACCAACTCAATGGCCCGACTCCCTGCGAGAAGCTGAGCCTGAGAGACCTCTTGGCGCACGTGGGAGGGCTGGCGCCGGCGTTCACCGCGGCCGCGCGCAAAGAATTCGGCGAACTGACGGATACCCCGCCAGTCGAGGGCACTCCGCTGGACGAGGACTGGCGCACCGCATACCCGGCGCGGCTGGCAGACCTGGCACGGGCGTGGCGGGAGCCTGCTGCGTGGGAGGGCATGTCGCGCGCCGGTGGTGTCGACTTTCCTGGCGAGGTGGGCGGGATCATTGCGTTGACGGAGGTCGTCATCCACGGCTGGGACGTGGCGGCCACAACCGGACAGTCGTATGACATCGATGACGCCACCGCGGCCGCTGTACTGCCGCACGTGACCGCGATCGCCGCCGAAGGTCCGGTCGAGGGGTTGTTCGGGCCCGCCGTGGCCATCGCCGATGACGCGCCGACGCTGGACAGGATCGTTGCCCTGAGTGGACGCGACCCGTCGCGGCGCTAGCTCGGCGCAATCGGACACGTGGTCAGGGCTGAACTCCGTCAGGTGCACACAGGCGGGGGATGGCGAACTCGAGCATCTGGATGGCTCGTGGCACAGGCGTTTCTCCGGCCGCGAGCTCGTAGATGACCGTGCCGTCGACAACCGCAAGGACCGCGCGCGCAACGTGGCCGCTGACGTGGCGCCCATTGAGCGCAAGCACCCGCCCGACAAGGCCTGCGAGCACTTCGTTGTATGCGACGACCAAGGAGCTGAGCTCCGGGTGCTTGCCCGCTTGCAGGTAACGCTCGTAGATACCGGAGATCGTTCTACGGGTGAACGATTTGTTCTCGCTGGCGTGTACGGTGGCAACCTCCACAATGAGCCGGGCAGTCTCCTCGAGGTCCAGCGACTTCGGAAGCCGGTTGATGAAGTCCTGCGCCTGGTCGATCCAGCCATTGAGCGTGAACTCCAGGCCAGCAGCACGCAGATCGTCGCGCGACGGGTAAAACGCCCTGACGGTTTGTTCGGGAACGCCAGCTTCCTCGGCTACTGAACGGCTCGTGACCGCATCGAAGCCACGCCTCCGCAGAACTGCGGCCGAGCCGCGCACCACTGCGCGCCTCCGCTGGTGTGAGCGCGTCGACGGCTCACGGGACTGAACCAACACTCGACCTCCTCCTCAGAGCTCGAACAGGTAGCGTTCGCGCTCCCAATCGGTGACAGTGTGGTGGTAGGAATCCCACTCTGCGTACTTCATGTCGAGATACTCGGACACGAACCGCTTGGGAAAGACACGAGTGGCGAGCTCGCTGCTGGCGAAGGCATCGGTCGCCTCAAGAAGATTGCGCGGCAACCGGACTGCGTTCAGCGCCGGATTCGGCTGGGCGTCGATCAGTGCTACGTCTACCGGATCGCCTGGGTCCAGCGCGTGCTCGATGCCGTCGAGGCCGGCGGCCAGCAAGAACGCCGCCGCCAGGTAGGTGTTCGCCGAAGAGTCGATGGCACGGTTCTCTATCGCGGGCCGGTTCTTCGGCAGTCGCAGCATGCACGACCTGTTCTGCTCACCGTATGCCGACCAGACCGGCGCCCAGGACGGAGTGCCGTCCGCCAGTTTGGGATTCAGCCGCTTATAGGAGTTGACCGTGGGAGTAACGATCGCGGCGAGTGCGTCGGCGTGCCGCATCAGGCCCGCAGCGAACGCATATGCCGTTGAGCTCCAACCCAATCCACGTGCATCGGCGGCATCACGCATGAGGTTCTCGCCCGTTTCCGTGGATACCAGACTCATGTTGTAGTGGTGACCGGAACCCCATGCTTCGGTGTAGGGCTTCGGCATGAAGGTGGCCGCCAGACCGTGGCGCTTCGCGATCTGGCGGGCCATCAGGCGGAAGAACGTTATCTTGTCTGCCATCTCTAGTGCGCCGTCGAATGCGAAGTCGAACTCGTATTGACCGTCGCCGCCCTCATGGTCGAAGCTGTAGACGCCGAAGCCGTTGTCCTGCAACGCCGTCACGAAGTCATCGAGGAATTCGACGGAGTCCAAAGTCGCTTCGGTGTCGTACGCCGGGGTTGGCCGCAGGCTGCCGCTGCGCGCGATCGGTGCCAGGTAGTCCGGGCCACCTCGGGCTGAGTCCGGATCGAAAACGAAGAGCTCGGTTTCGATTCCGATCTTGAAATCGAAACCCATTTCGCGCGCCCGCACCAGCTGGGACTTCAGGATGCTGCGCGGGCATTGGTCAAACGGCTCGGTCCCGTCGAGCATGAGGTCTGCCGCCATCCAGACGAACCGGTTGTCCCACGTAAGCCGCCTAAGCGTCGCGAGGTCCGGCATCGCGACGGACTCCTCTTCCTGTGGCTCCATGGGGCCGAGTCCGCTTATGCCCCGCGGGGTGAAACGCTCCGAGCCGGCAAGCATGTTCGGAAGGTGATCGATGGGGACGGCCTTCGACTTCGGCCGACCGTGAACATCGATCCACGAGCCGAGGGCGTATTTGACGCCGGACTGCGCGAGTGATTCCGCCAGTTCGCGGTGCGCGGGATCGATCGGGCTAACGGTGTCCATTGTTTCCTCCTGAAATCCATTGGGTTGG
>JAVXWV010000910.1:0-3257 GCA_032230775.1 Mycobacterium sp.
GAAGGCCGCGACCGCCTCGCGGGTGGCCGACTCGAAGAGCTCCGGGATCTCCTCGATGGTGCGCGCGACCTTCATGCCGCGGCCGCCGCCGCCGAAGGCCGCCTTGATCGCGACCGGGACGCCGTACTCCTTGGCGAACGCCACCACCTCGTCTGCGTCCTTGACCGGCTCCGCGGTGCCGGGCACCAGCGGCGCCTGGGCGCGCGCGGCAATGTGGCGTGCGGTCACCTTGTCACCGAGGTCGCGGATCGACTGCGGGCTTGGCCCGATCCAGATCAGGCCGGCGTCGATGACCGCCTGCGCGAAATCGGCGTTCTCCGAAAGGAATCCGTAGCCCGGGTGGATCGCGTTGGCGCCGGACTTCTCCGCGGCGTTGAGCAGCTTGCCGAAGTCCAGATAGGACTCCGCCGAGGTTTGGCCGCCGAGTGCGAAGGCCTCGTCGGCGAGCCGTACGTGAGGCGCGTCGGCGTCCGGTTCTGCGTACACGGCCACGCTTGTCAGCCCGGCATCCTTGGCCGCCCGGATCACCCGGACCGCGATCTCCGCGCGGTTGGCGACAAGCACCTTGGAGATCTTCGAGCTGGCGTGATTAGGCACTTCGCCTCCTGATGGCATCTTTAAGAAACGTCTTTAAGAATCTATCCCCGGGCAGTTTAAGGGGCGGCGGTGAAAGTCGTACTACTCGCCCCGCAGTCGCCGCTTGATCCGCGCCAGCATGGCCGACATGCCCCGCAGTCGAAGCGGACTGATCAACGCCGCCAGGCCCAGATCCGAGTAGAAGTCGTCGGGCACCGCCAGGATGTCGTCCGCTGACTGTTTGTCGAGTCCGGCGGCGAGGATTGCGGCGAAACCGCGGGTGGTCGGGGCCTCGGCCGGTGCGCTGAAGTACAGCCGCACCTTGCCGCGGTCGGCGGCATCGACATGCAGAAACAGTGGTGACTGGCATTCGGGCACTGGTTCCATCGCGGCCTGCTCGAGGCCGGCGGGAAGCGGCGGCAATTCGTTGGCGAATTCCAGCAGCAGCTGCAGCTTGTCCTGCCCTTGCATGTCCTGGAAGTCGGAGACCACCTCGGCCAGGGCGGCCGGCATGGCACTCATGAGGAGCCGGGCGCCCCGCCCGGCTCTTCCCCGACGGCCACTGGCACCCGCACCGCGTTACCCCATTCGGTCCACGACCCGTCGTAGTTGCGCACGCCGGGCAGTCCCAGCAGATGCGTGAGCACGAACCAGGTGTGGCTTGATCGTTCACCGATTCGGCAGTACACGATGGTCTTGTCGTCGGCCGACAGGAACCCGTACAGCTCGTCGAGTTCGGTTCGGCTGCGGAACCGTCCGCTGTCCTGGGCGGCCTTGGCCCACGGGATTGACCGGGCGGTTGGAATGTGGCCGCCGCGCAGGGCGCCCTCTTCTGGGTAGTCGGGCATGTGCGTCCGCTCGCCGGTGTACTCCTGCGGCGAGCGAACGTCGATCAGCGGCTGCGCGCCGAGAATGCCGAGCACGTCGTCCTTGAACGCGCGGATCGGTGCATCATCGCGTTCGACGACGGGGTAGCCGGTGGTCTGGTTGCTCGGCACGTCCAGCGTGGTGTCGCGTCCGTCCGAGATCCACAGGTCGCGTCCGCCGTCGAGGAGCCGTACATCGGGGTGGCCGAATAACGTGAACACCCACAAGGCGTAGGCGGCCCACCAGTTGCTCTTGTCGCCGTAGATCACCACGGTGTCGTCGCGCGAGATGCCCTTGCGGTCCATTAGTTCTGCGAACTGAGCGCCGTTGATGTAGTCGCGGACGTGGGGGTCGTTGAGGTCGGTGTGCCAGTCGATCTTCACCGCGCCCGGAATGTGGCCGGTGTCGTAGAGCAGCACGTCCTCGTCGGACTCGACTATGGCTAGTCCTTGTCGGCCCAGATTGGCCGACAGCCAGTCGGCGGTCACCAGGCGCTCGGGATGGGCATACGACTGCAGGGCGGGATCGGGATCGGTAGGCTGCGGCACACCACGAGCCTACCCAGCCGGAATGCGAAACAGCGCACGCCCATTGCCCCAAAAGTTGGAGTGCACGGTGGCGTGGTATCGCGACCACCGCGACGACGTCCCCGCCAACGACTGATGTAGCGGTCTTCCCGCGTCTGCTCGCGCTTAGCAGGTGACCGGATTGGCCGCCCAGAGTTCCGAAATCGGCAAGCCCGCGTGCTCGAGCAGTCGCCGCGTCAGCGGCAGGCCGATGCCGATCACGGACGACGGGTCGCCGTCCACGCTTTCGATGAACCAGCCGCCGAGACCGTCGAGCGTGAAACCGCCGGCCACCGACGTCGGCTCGCCACTCTCGACATACGCGCCGAGGTCACCAGGCGAGGGAATGCCGAAATTAACCGTCGTGACGGTGGCGTCAGCGGCGCGGTAGGTAATCGTGTTGTCCCGCAACCGGATTACGCAATGGCCGGTGTAAAGCTGGCCGGACTTACCCGCCATCTGCTGCCAGCCCAGCTGCGCCTCCTCCGTGGACGCCGGCTTTCCGCGCAGCTCGCCGTCGTGGTACAACATCGAATCACAGCCGATGACAACGCAATCGGCGGCGATGGCGGGGTCAAGGTCGTGCGCGACCGCATCGGCCTTGGCGGCGGCCAACGCCGTCGTCACATCGCCGGGCGTGGCGTCGGGATCAAGCCCCGCGACGACGGCGTCCTCGTCCACACCGGACACGATGACGAGCGGATCGATTCCCGCCTGGCGCAAAACCTTACGACGACCCGGTGACGCCGACGCAAGCACCAACCGGGTCATTTCCGCATATGCGTCCGCTGCTGCAGCGTCACCCGTTGCCAGCTGAAGGTGGTGTAGCGCAGCCGGTCCACCGGATGGCCCCACAGGTTCTGCTCGGCCTCGCGCGGCTCGGCTGGAGCGCTCGACGCGCTGGCCAGCACGGCGATCACCGCCGCCAGCTCCCCCTCGGACGGCTCGCCCTTGAGCACCTTGATGTGTGGGTCGTGGGCGTGCGCGTCATCTGACACGTCGGCCTTCTGCTCGTTGTTGCTCACAGTGGAATGTTCCCGTGCTTCTTCGGCGGAATCTGCGCGATCTTGCGCTCCAGCAGGCGCAGCGCCGTGGCGACGTAGCCGCGGGTGTGTGACGGCGGGATCACCGCGTCGACATAACCGCGTTCGGCGGCGATGTAGGGGTTGACGAGGGTGTCCTCGTAGTCCTGCTGCAACTCCAGCCGCAGCGCGTCGACGTCGTCGCCCTTCTTGGCGGCCTCGTTGA
>JAVXWV010000112.1:0-8616 GCA_032230775.1 Mycobacterium sp.
GAAGTCCTTGCGGGCGCGGTCAATCTCCTCAACCCCGCCGTGCTGGTGGTGGCGGGCGATATGGCGGCCGCCTATGACATCTTCGTCGCGGGTTTACGAGAAACGTTGTACGGCAACGCAACCACATTGGCGACCCGAGTGCTGCAGGTGGTGCCGTCGACCTATGGCGACCGCTCGGGCGTCATAGGCAGTGCGATGATGGTGCTCGACGACGTGTTGAGCCCTGCGGCGATCGACGCGTCGATCACAGCTTCGAGATGACCTTCTCCCCGTACTTCTCGATTGCGCGAATCTTGTTCTCCAACGGCTCGGTGTCGGGACCGACGATGTAGGGGATCCGGAAGCCCACCATGATGTCGGTGACGCCGCGGTCCTCGAGACGTTTGATGCCGTCGGGCTTGTAGGCGTCGAGCGACATGGCGTGAATCTCGAACGGACCAGTGCGACCCTCTGCTTCGCGAAGCTCGTTGAGGCGCTTGATGTATCGGTCGAGCGCCTCCGGCTCGCCGAGGTCGCCGCCGCCGTGCATCCAGCCGTCGTTGCGGGCGGCGCGTCTCAGCGCTATGTCGGCGTGGCCACCGATGAGGATGGGGATCGGCTTGGTGGGCGCAGGCGACATCTTCGTTTTCGGGATGTCGTAGAACTCGCCGTGGAACTCGAAGTACTCGCCGGTGGTCAGCCCCTTCACGATCTCGATGCACTCGTCCATCCGCTTACCGCGCCTGGCGAACGGCACCTCCATCAGCTCGTAGTCCTCGACCCACGGGCTGGTGCCCACGCCGAGCCCGAGCCGGTTGTCGAACATTGCGGCCAGCGATCCAGCCTGTTTGGCCACCAACGCGGGTGGGCGGATCGGCAGTTTGAGGACGAACATGTTGAACTTCAGCGTCGTCGTCGCGGCGCACAGGGCGCTGGCCAGAATGAACGCCTCGATGATCTCCTTGCCCTCGAGGAATTCCCGGTTACCGTCTTCGGTGTACGGATAGGTCGAGGCCGATTCGTACGGGTAGGCGATGCTGTCCGCGATGGTCATGCCGTGGAAGCCCGCCGACTCGGCCGCCTGGGCCAGGGGGATGTAGAACTTGGGGTTGGTCAGTGATTCTGCATAGGTGAACCGCACCCCGCAATACTAGAACGTGTTCTAGTTTCGTGTTTCAGTACGCCGGTTTCTGCATGAGGGCTGTGGATCAAGGGCCCAATCACGACCCTCATGCAGAAATCGACGACGACGGCCCGGCATCATGGCGGGGTGGCTACGACCCGGTCCTGGCTGATCCGCAATGTCCGGGTGCTCTCCGCGGTCTCGTTTCTTCAGGACACCGCCAGCGAGCTGCTTTATCCGCTGCTGCCCATCTACCTGACCTCGGTCCTTGGGGCCCCGGCTGCCGTGGTCGGGGCCGTGGAGGGCGTGGCGGAGGGCGCGGCCTCGCTGACCAAGCTGGCGTCGGGGCCCCTTGGTGATCGCTTCGCCCGACGGCCGTTGATCGCGACGGGCTACGGAATGGCCGCATTGGGCAAGGTGATCGTCGCGGCCGCCGGGGCCTGGCCAGGGGTGATGGCGGGACGGGTGGTCGACCGGCTCGGCAAGGGATTGCGCGGCGCCCCGCGTGACGCGCTGCTGGTCGTCGACATCGACGACGCCGCACGGGGACGCGTGTTCGGATTCCACCGCACGATGGACACACTGGGCGCCGTCGTCGGCCCGCTGCTGGGCTTGGTTGGATACGAACTGCTCGACCATCAGATCGCGCCACTGCTGTGGGTGGCGGTCGTGCCCGCCGTGCTGAGCGTCGGGCTGGTGTTCCTGGTTCGCGAGACCCGCCGCGTGCGGCCACATGTCGACCGGAAGGCGATCTTCGCTGCTGTCGGCGAGCTGCCCCACCGCTACTGGCGCGTGACGGTCGTGCTTGTGGCGTTCGGTGTGGTGAATTTCCCTGACGCCCTGCTGCTGTTGCGGCTCAACGAGATCGGCTTCTCGGTCGTCGAGGTGATACTGGCCTACGTCACGTACAACATGGTGTATGCGGTGTCGAGCTATCCCGCCGGACTGCTCGCCGACCGCATCCCACGCCCTGCCGTGTTCGGGATCGGCCTGGTGTTCTTCGCGATCGGCTACGTGGGTCTGGGTTTGACGACCAACGCCGTGGCGGCGTGGCTGCTGATCGGCGTGTACGGCTTGTTCACCGGATGCACGGACGGTGTTGGCAAGGCATGGATTTCGTCGCTGGTCGGCGCGGATCAACAGGCCAGCGCGCAGGGCGTGTTCCAGGGCGCCAGCGGTTTCGCGGTGCTGGCCGCGGGTCTGTGGGCCGGCTTCCTGTGGGGTGCCGACGGCAGCCTGCCGCTGCTGATATCCGGGATCGCAGGCGGCGTGTTCGCGGTCGCGTTGCTGGCCGCGGCGGTCTACGACAGGGTCGGCAGGGTGAACTCGACCTCGTCGAGTGCGAACGGTGGCTCGCCGACGCCGACGACCGAGTAGCTGCCCCACGGCGTGCGCTCTGCGACGCGGGCCTCGGCGGTGCGGTCGCCGACCGCCAGCCTCACCCGCTGCGGCGGATTGTCGTCGGGCAGTGCATCGAAAACCGTTCCCTGCCAGTGGTAGCGGCCGTCGATCGGATCGAGGTGCCCGGTCAACCGAACCCGGACGTCATGAATGTCGTCGCCGACCTGTACGGCGGCTGGGCCGTCGTACACCTCGTCCTCGATGGTGACGCGGGAGCTGAGATCGAAAGCCGAGCGGATCTTCCTGCGCACGCGCCGCCAGTTGACTGCACTGTCGGGCCGGTACCGGACCGTGTAGGTGCGTTGGGTGCTGTGCCGGACTTCGATCCGCGTACTTTCCGTGCGGGCCATGGCATTCAGGCACTGTGCAATGTATTGCTGCTGTCCGCGGATGTCGGGCCCGGAGACGAAGAACATGTTCGGCAGTCCGTGCACAGCGACCCCGAGGTAAGGCACCATGCCCGCAGGTGACGGCGCTTGGTCGTAGCAGATCACGACGCTCGCGTCGTAAGTGTCGCTGGCGCGCGTCGTAACGGTCCAGATGTGGGAGGTCTCGTCGAACTCCTCGCTGACGATGTCGTCGAGGCGAAGAAGCATCACCTTGCTCAGCGTGAGGCCGACGGACCGGCCACCGATCACTATGGCGTCGAAGACCTTTGCGCTCATAGGGGCAGGAATCCGCTGCGTCTCCACATGCGCCGCGCGATCGGACCCATCAGTCCGACCTCTTCGAGGAACGCCGCCAACGGAGCGAACCCGGTCACCTGAACTCCGCGACGGTGCGGACTGTTGCGAGCGGCCCGACGTGCCTTGCGGCCGTCGAGCCCGGTGCGGCGATATGGGATCGGGTTGCTGAACAGGTAGCGGAAGAAGTACCCGCCGACCCCGTTGACGTTAGCGACGAACAATCGGGGAATGCGGCGCATGCGCGGGGACCGCTTGCGCAACCCGTCTCGGGCGAACTGGATGTGGCGAGCCTCCTCCGTGACGTGAATGCGCATGAGGCGCTGCACCATTGGCTGCAACTCGGGATCATCCAACATCTGCCGCTGCAGCGAGTCGAAGATCTCCTCGCCGATGAGCGCGGCGACCCACAGTATCGATCCCCTGAACCCGAACGGCAGCGCGTTGATGATGATCCGCTGATACAGCCTTGGCCGCACCGGCTTTGCGCCTGCCCGCTCGATCGCCATGCCGAACATGATCATGTGCCGCGTCTCGTCGCCGAGTTCGGTCAGTTCGTAGTGCGTCGCGCGTGCGGTGGGATCCTGGTGCATCATCTTGCGCAGCAGGGCCTGGTTGAGGATGTTCTCGAACCAGATGCCCGCCGAGAGGGTGTTGACCAACTCCTGCCGGGACAACTCGATCTGTTGCGCGCGGGTCATGCTGTCCCACAGCGGCGTGCCGTACAGCGACACCGTCTTGGGCGGCAGGAAGAACTTGTCAGGGTCGAGCGGCGCGTCCCAGTCGATGTCGACGATCGGGGCGTAGGACTTCTTGACCGAACCCTTGAGCAACCGTTCCGAGAATTCCTCACGAGTGGGTGCAGTCATCATCGGCCTCCCTAGTCGTCCTTCGTAGACGATGTGCCCAAGGTAAATGCGGCGTCACAGTTAGTCAATACCCCGGGTACCGCATACTTTGCGTAACCGCAGGTCATGGCATACTCGGCCGCGTGACTCGGCGGATCCACGTCATCGGCATCGGTGCAGGCGATCCCGACTATGTGACGGCTCAGGCGGTGGCGGCGCTCAACGACACCGACGTGTTCTTCGCGATGCACAAGGGTGACACCAAGGACGACCTGGTCGCGTTGCGGCGTCATATCTGCGAACGGTTCATCCGCGAGCCTGGTTATCGATTCGTTGAACTGCCCGACCCGCCACGCGCCAAAGAGGGCGACTATCGGCAGGCCGTCGCCGACTGGCACGCGGCCCGTGCCGGCATCTGGGCCGAGGCGTTCGAATCCGAGCTTGCACCCGGCGGCGTCGGCGCATTCCTGGCGTGGGGTGACCCGTCGCTCTACGACAGCACGCTGCGAATCCTTGACACAGTGGCGGGCAGTGTGGACATCGACTACGACGTCATCCCCGGCATCACCGCGATCCAGGCGCTCACGGCGCGACATCGCATCCCGCTCAATGATGTTGGCGAACCTGTCTTGATCACTACGGGCAGGCAGCTGCGCGACAGCGGTCTGTCAGGCAGCGCCGTGGTGATGCTCGACGCCGACTGTTCGTTTCGGGCATGCCCGCCGCAGACCCGGATCTGGTGGGGCGCTTACCTGGGCACGCCGGACGAACTGCTGGCGGCGGGCACGGTCGGGGAGATCGGCGAACGGATCGTCGAGATGCGGGCCGAGGCCCGCGGCCGCCACGGCTGGATCATGGACACGTACCTGTTGCGTTCGGCAGACTCGTAGCGCAGTTGGTGTTACGCGACCCTTGTTACGTGCGCCGCGGAATCACCGATCCTGGCCGCGCTGCCGCCGATCATGGTGCGCAGCAAGGTTTCTTGCTCGCGCTGGCCGCGAGTAACCGCGCGCTTCATCTCGCCGGGAAGAGTCATAGCGGCGATGCTGCGGGTCACGTTCACCGGAACCCGCAGCAGCGGATACCACGGCGGCACGTAGGCCAGGCCTAGGGCGCGCATTGCGCGCGGCCCCAGGAAGCCACTGGTCACCGACAGATGCTGGGCCCGTGCGATGCGACGGCGCAGACCTGGCATGCGGCGGTAGTGCCAGGCCATCGGGTCGTCGACCATCGGGACAGCCAGCTGCTTGGTGGACTCGTCGGGTTCGGCAAGCGCGGTGAGCGTGTGGTAGAGGATGCGTACCCCGTCGCGAAAGGTGTGGGGCAGCCACTCGTCCTGCACGCCGATCAGCCAGCCGACGTAGCGGGTCAGGTGCGCGATGCCGTCGAGTTCCGCAGGGGTAGGGAGGATTCCCATGCCGATCGCGCCCGCGGGCGGGGAGATGATCGCACCGACCAGCGTGGCGGCCATGTCGGTCTGGTTGACCGGCACGCCCCATTCGTCGCCGCGCCAGTCCGGCATTGCCGCCACATGCCGACGCACGAACGCGTGGATCAGCCGCACGCGGATGGTGGACCGGTAACCGATCCCGATCGGATCCAGGCCACCTTCAGAGATCACGTCCATCGCCCATTGCATCGTCTCGGCGAAACGTTTGTTCGAGCCCTTTTCCAGCGCACCAGTCCGCACGAGCGTCTTGTTGAAACCGGAGAATTGATACCCGCCAAGAAGTGCGACGTCACGCGCGATGTACATCCCGTCGGCGCCACCTCTGCGCAGCGCGCGGGCGCCCTTTCGCAGCTTGTCGGGGTCGACCCAGTCCGGCGTCGTCTCGATCTGAATGAAGAACTCGCGCAACGGGTCCGGTGCATCAGGCACGTTGGCGATGCCCTCGGTGAGCGCCCGGTCGAACAGCGGCCGCGTCTGCTCCATCCCGGCGGCAGCCATCCACTCCACAAGGCGGTCCATCGGCTCGTCGCCGACGGTCAGCCGCTCGCCAAGCCTGCGCCACTGTTCGGGCGTGGGATTGCCGATACCCAAGAGCAGTGCGAACGACCGAACAATCGCCGGAACGGCGCGGGGCTGCTCGGGATGTCGGGTCGGAATTGGGAGGTTCACTCGCGCTCTCCTTTGAGCCGCGGTATTTGGATAACGCTTGTGTTCCAAATGTAAGCTGCAGGTATGGTGCTGTCAATGAAACGCGCGGAAGTGGTGCGCGACTACGGTGGCATCAGCGCCTCGGACCGCCGCGCCGAACGGCGCCGCAAACTGCTGGCCGCCGGGCGCCGGATCTGGGGCGAATCGGGGATCACCGAAGTCACTGTCCGGGGCGTGTGCGGCGCCGCGGGCTTGACTCCGCGCTACTTCTACGAGCAGTTCCCGAACCGGGAGTCGCTGCTGTTCGCCGTCGCCGACGGCGCCCGCGACGAGACGCTTCAGGCGCTGGTCGCCGCTGGCCTCGGCGAACCCGGCAGCCTCGCCGACAAACTGCGCTCAGGGGTAAAAGCGTTCCTCGACATCATTGCCGCCGACCCACACCTTCACCGCATCGCTACCAGCGACCTGACCACCGTTCCGGGCCTGACCGAACACCGCGCACAAGTACTCGACATCATCACCGACCTGGTCATCCAATACGCCCCAGACATCCTCGGCCCCGACACACCCAATCCCATCGAGCTGCGCCGGACTGCACTGTTCATGGTCGGCGGCGCGAACCAGATCATCGAACGCTGGCTCACCGATCCGAAAGAAACCACTGCCGAGCTAGCGGCCATCTGCGCCGACCTCTGCGTCGGAGTCATCCGCGGCGTCATCGCGTCGCGCGAAAAGCTCGCACCGTAATCAGCTGCCAATACGGCGGGTTGTGGGTCGAGGGGCACGACTAACCGACACACCCGTGGCAGGATCTCAACGCATGGGCTCGTTCCTCCTGCGCGCGGCGCTGACCGGGCTCGCGCTGTGGCTGGTCACCCTGTTCGTTCCGGGGATCAGCTTCGTCGGCGGAGATACGACGCTTGGCAGGGTCGGCATCATCTTCGTCGTCGCGGTGATATTCGGGCTGGTCAACGCGATCATCAAGCCGATCGTGCAGATCGTCTCGATTCCGTTGTACATCCTCACGCTCGGATTGATCCACGTCGTCATCAACGCGCTGATGTTGTGGATCACCTCGTGGATCACCGAGCACACCACCCACTGGGGTCTCTACATCGAGGACTTCTGGTGGACCGCGATCTGGGCCGCGATCGTGCTGTCGATCGTGAGCTGGGTGTTGTCATTGCTCACCCGCGACGCCGGGCGACGCGTGCGCGATTGATCGGCACACTGGACACATGCCCGAACTACCCGAGATCGAGGCGCTTGCCGATCATCTGCGGCGTCATGCCGTCGGGCTGACCATCGGGCGCATCGACGTGGCGGCGCTTTCGGTGCTCAAGACATTCGACCCGCCGATCAACGTGCTGCACGGTCAGACCGTCACCGGCGCCAACCGGTGGGCAAAGTACCTCGGCTTGCAGGTGGGCGAGATGCACCTCATCACGCACCTGTCGCGGGCTGGCTGGCTGCGGTGGTCGGACAAGCTGTCCGCGGCACCACTGAAGCCAGGTAAGGGTCCGATCGCGTTGCGGGTTCACCTCGGAAGGCCAGGGGAGGCACCGGGTTTCGATCTCACCGAGGCAGGCACGCAGAAGCGGTTGGCCGTCTGGTTGGTCGACGATCCTGCCAAGGTGCCGGGCATCGCCGCTCTTGGGCCGGACGCGCTGTCGTTGAGTCCGGAGGACCTGGCAGGCGTGTTGGCAGGCAACAGCGGGCGGATCAAGACGGTCATCACCGACCAGAAGGTGATCGCGGGCATCGGCAACGCCTACAGCGACGAGATCCTGCATGTCGCCAAGCTGTCGCCGTTCGCCACCGCGGGCAAGCTGTCCGACGCGCAACTGGCGTCGCTGCACGACGCGATGATCTCGGTGCTGACGGACGCCGTCCAACGGTCCGTCGGTCAGGGGGCCGCAACGCTGAAGGGCGAAAAGCGTTCGGGCTTAAGGGTTCATGCCCGCACTGGCTTGCCGTGCCCGGTGTGCGGCGACACCGTCCGTGAGGTGTCGTTCGCCGACAAGTCATTTCAGTACTGCCCGACGTGTCAGACTGGCGGCAAGGTGCTGGCCGACCGGCGGATGTCGAAGCTGCTCAAATAGGCTATGCCGATGACTCGGCAGAAGATCCTGATCACCGGTGCGTCGTCGGGCCTTGGAGCGGGCATGGCCCGCGCGTTCGCCGCGAAGGGCCGTGACCTGGCGCTGTGCGCCCGCCGCACCGACCGGCTCGACGAGTTGAAGGCCGAACTGCTCGAGCGTCATCCCAGCATCACCGTCGCGGTCGCCGAGCTGGACGTCAACGACCATGAGCAGGTGCCGAAGGTGTTCGCGGAGCTCTCCGACGAACTCGGCGGCATCGACCGCATCATCGTCAACGCCGGGATCGGCAAGGGTGCGCCGCTCGGGTCGGGCAAGCTGTGGGCCAACAAGGCCACCATTGAGACGAATCTCGTTGCGGCACTTGTCCAAATCGAGACGGCGA
>JAVXWV010000207.1:0-3219 GCA_032230775.1 Mycobacterium sp.
CGGCCACGCCTATGACGACGGCACCAGACGCACCGAAATCCTGCAGACCGCTGCCATGTTGATCGCCACCTCGGGTCTGCGCACCTCATTGCAGGAGATCGCCGACGCCGCAGGCATTCTCCCGGGCAGCCTCTACCACCATTTCGAATCCAAGGAAGCGATCCTGGTCGAGCTGCTACGGCGCTATCACGACGATCTGGATCGCATCGCCGAGCACGCGCAGAGCCGATTGGACGATCCCGCGTCACTGTCCGCGTTTGATCGGATCGTCGATCTCGGCTCGGCGATCGCGCAATGCGCGTTCACACACGGTGCGGCGCTGCAGATGACGTTCTATGAGGCGCCGACGTCGAATCCGGAACTGGCGGCACTCGCCCAGCAGCGACCGACGGCGATCCTCGAAGCGATGGTGCAGACCCTGCGTGCCGCGCGATGGAGCGGCTACCTTCGCCCCGATGTCGATCTGCCGGTTCTCGCGGATCGGATCGTGCAAACGATGTTGCGGGTGGGCCTCGACGTCATGCGCCACGGCGCCGGCGCCGACAAGGTAGCCACTTTGCTGTGTCGGATTCTGATGGAGGGGCTTGCGGCGGTGCCGCCGACCGATGCCGCACTCGATCGGTCTGCGGCGTTCATCGCTGCCGACGATGTGGTGAAGTCGTGGACCGATGATGGTGACGCCGAGCCCAACGACAAGGGCGCTTACGTTCGTGCGGTGGCACGAGCAGAATTCGGCCTTAAGGGCTACGAAGTCACCACCATTCGGGACATCGCGTCCGCGGCGGGGCTCGGCACCGGCACGGTTTACCGGCTGATCGGTTCGAAGGACGAATTGCTGGCATCCATCATGCAGTCCTTCGGGGAGAAAGTTGCGCTCGGATGGACGAACGTTTTGCGCTCCGATTCGTCGCCGATCGAGAAGTTGGATGGCCTGTCGTGGATCCACACCAATGCGTTGGACCGCTTCGGCGACGAGTTCCGTATCCAGCTCGCCTGGATGCGCCAGTCCCCACCGGACACCCCAAATCCCGGCTGGCTGTTCGCCAAGCGCGTCAAACAGATGAAATCGCTTCTGGCCGAAGGTATCAAGTCCGGCGAGATCGCCATCGACAGCCCGTCGAACGAGATGCTCGCGCGATCGGTGATCGGTGTCGGGTGGATTCCTGAGAACATCATTCGCGACATCGGGACGCGCGCGTCGCTCATCCACGTCCGTGACACCATGTTGCGTGGCGTGGTCGAACGCACCAAGTGATCCCCGTACCGGCTACCCGATCGTGACGGGAAGCTTTCCCCAGCCCCGCACACTCGAGGTGTGCGCCAGCTCCGCGTTGTCGTAATCGACTTGCCATTCCGGCCATCGCGTGAGGATCTCCTCGAGCGCCACTCGCGCCTGCATCCGTGCCAGTGCCGACCCGAGGCAGAAGTGCAGGCCCTGCCCGAACGACAGATGCCCACCCTTCCGGTGAATGTCGAACCGCTCTCCGTCGGGGAAGTGCCGATCGTCGCGGTTGGCAGAACCGTTGAGCAACAACATCACCGAGCCTTCCGGAATCTTCTCACCGCGACATTCTGTGTCATGCGCAACGTACCGCGCCTGCACCGGTGACGGCGCCTCGTATCGCAACACCTCCTCGATGGCGCCGGGGATCAGCGAGAAGTCGTCGACCAGTTGTCGTCGTTGGTCGGGATGTTCGGCGAGCAGCTGACCGATGAAACCGATCAGCCGTGTGGTTGTTTCGTTGCCTGCACCGGCGATCATGCTGGTGTAGGTGAGCACCTCGGTGCGGGTCAACGGCCGGAGAACCCCGTCGTCTTCGATCTCCGCATTCAACAGTTGCGTCATCAGGTCATCGGACGGGTGGTCGGCGCGCCACTCGATGTACTCGGCGAATAGTTGGTAGCTGTTCTCGAATGCCTCTGCGGTGACCGCTCTGAACGTCCCCTTCTTGAGTCCCAAGGCCCGACCCGTGGTGTCGCGGATCTGTGCCTGATCGTCCTCAGGGATGCCGAGTAGGTAGCCGATCGTGCGCATCGGGATCTGTGCACCAAGCTCGCTAATCAAATCGAACTGACCCGATCCGATCAGTGGGTCGAGCGCATTGACGCAGAACTGCCGTGTCAGCGGCTCGATCGCCTCCATTCGCCGCGGCGTGAAAACCTTTGACAGCACTCGTCTGTGCAGATCGTGCAGAGGGGGATCCTCGAACAGAATGACACCGGGAGGAACCTTCAGGCCGCTCATGATCACGTCGATCGTGGTTCCTCGCCCAGACCGGTACGTCTCGAAGTTCGGCAGCTCCCGCGACACATCCTCAAAGCGACTCAGAGCGTAGAAGTTGAACTTCTCGTTGTAATAAAGCGGGGCATCATCGCGCAACCGCTTCCACGTCGGGTAGGGATCGTCATCGATTGCGAAATCGAACGGGTCGTAATATACGTCCACCGCACTGGCATCCGTCACTGTCAGATCTCCTTGGTCGAAATCAGCTCGGTGCACACGTCGCTGAGCCCAGGGGCCTTCGATGAGTCGACTGTCGTGCGTGCGGCCTCGGGCAACACCACTTCGCCAACGCGCTTCAGGTACGGCCAAGCCATGCCCGGCGGCACTCCACCGCACAGCGGCGACAGGTTGAGCATCGCGCCCCTCCGCACGATGTCTGTGGCCTGCGCGGTCTGGATGATCCTGTGCGACTTGAATTTATCCCGCAGTTCGGTGACGTTGCGGGCAGCGGAGATGCCTGCGGACACATTGTTGTCCGGGTTCCATTTGGCGTAGCTGCGAGCATCATGGAGAAGGTATTCGCTGAGTTCTTCCCATGCGGCGTCGACATCGTCGGCGACGAAGGTGACCACCGGTGTGTCAGGCTCGGGAAGTAGCACCGGCCCCGGGGTGTGCCCGTGCTCGCGACAAGCAGCCTCGTAGGCCTCTCGCATGCCCGGCACGTTACCGTTCGCCAGCAGGCCCAGCCCGTTTCTGCCTGCTCGACGCGCCGCCGCGAGGCTGGCGCCGCCCCACATCAACGACGGGCCGCCCGGCGTCTGGGGTGACGGCGTCACGCTGATTCGCCGTCCCTGGTGGACGACTGGTTCACCGGACAACAGCGCGCGGAGCAACGCCAGCTTCTCGTCCGCCAGCTTGCCGCGCACTGCGCGATCAATTCCGAAGTGCTCGAATTCCTCGGAACGATATCCGAGTGCGAGCACGTAGGAAGTCCG
>JAVXWV010000225.1:0-7164 GCA_032230775.1 Mycobacterium sp.
GTCAACCGGTAGTCCGGTGACCGCGCGCTACGCAGTACGCCAGCGGCGATCGCCGAACGATTCACCGGAACCCCTTGCGGCCCTTGCCCAGAACGCGGCGCCAGCACCGAAACCCTGCGCAGCAGCGGAACCGTCTGGCCTGCCGTGACGACGGTGGCGAGCGCGACGGCCAACCAGGTGCCACGCAACACCGTCCGACGTGACGGCCCGACGAAGACGTTGGTGTCGTCGACCGGCTCCCCCAAAGCGCGACGGATGACCGGCAGCTTCACACCGATGTGCACGATCGCCGCACCTGCCGCGACATAGGCCATCGCGTAATGGCTCGTCGTGAAGAAGAACTTGAACGCGTACCACTGCGCGATGTTGAGAAGGCCGGTCGACAGCTGAAACAGCATCGACCCGACAAGCACCAGGATCGACAACCGCTCAATCTGCCGAACAAGCCCACCAATGAGTGGACGCTCGAACAGCTTTGGCCACACCGACCACAGCTTGACGATGATCAGCGGTATTGCGGCGATGCCGGAGATGACATGCAGGCCCTGTGTCACTCGGTAGAGCCAAACCGGTCGGGTGGGCCAGAAGAACCACGGCTGCGGGTGCTGGATGAAATGACTGATCAGGCCGGTGACAAAACACACCGCGACCGCGACACCCAACGCGAGCCCGACGCGTGCCGTGACCGCCGTGCCGCGCAACGCGGTGGTCTTCACGTCGCCGCCAGGCTGGCCACGACGCGGTGGCCGATCGGATGGATACCCGTCACCGCCAGGCCGGCCTCGTCGGCCAGCCTGGTCGCGCAGTCGACGCCGACGGTTGCCCAGCGAAACCATGGACCGGTCGTGCGCGACGACTCCAGCCGCACCCATCCCGCGTGGACGCCGCTGACCGTGGCGTCGAACTCGGCCAGACATCGCCCGCCGTGTCGGAGGAGTTCGCCTGCCCGCCGCAGAATGCGCCACGGGTCACCGCCGAGGCCGACATTGCCGTCGGCCAGCAGCACCGTCTGCCACCTGCCCGTGCCAGGTAGCGGTTGGAACACGTCGCGGCGCAACGCCGGGGCGCCACTGCGACGGGCCAGCGCAACGGCGGTCGCGGACTGGTCGACGCCCAATGCGGGCACGCCGCGCTGGACGAGATGTGCGACCAAACGACCTGGCCCGCAACCTAAGTCGATCGTCGGCCCGTCACACAGCCGGATCACGGCCCGGTCGAACCGGGTGTCCGCGTTGCGGCCGCCGAGCCAGCTGCGCACCGGCAGTCCGTAAACACGGCCGTCGTCGTGGCGGACCCAACAGCGTTCACCGTCGAGCGCGCGGTCATAGAGGTTACCGAGCACTGGACACCTCCCGGGTGGCCCGCACGAACCGGCTGTCGGGTGCGCAGACGCGCCGTACGTCGTCGATATCGGCGACGGTGTCCACATCCGCCAGCGTGGGAACCAGGCTCACATTCGCACCAGTGTCGCCAAGTGCCGCCAGCGTTACAGCGCCCGTGTCGGATCGCGACATCGGAATCGCGCGCAGGCAGTCGGCCATCGCGGCGTCGGTCACACCCAGCACCCACCACCCGCCGTCACGAGCCGGACCGAGCACTGCGTCGGCGGCCAGCAGTTCCCGCGCGCATTCTCCGATCAATTCGGCGGTCACCTGCGGGGTGTCCATTCCGATCTGCAGAACAGGGAGGCCGCCTGCCGCCTCGGCGGCGTCGACATGCGCGTTCGACAACCGTTCGGCGAAGTCGGCGCCGCGCTGCGGCACCACGGTGAAATCTGCGAGACGGGTTCTGATCTCGTCACCGGCACTCGCCGCGCCCAGATCGCCGGTCAGCGCCACCACCCGAGCAGCGACGGGCGCCCCGCTCACGGCGTCGAGAGTGTCCAGCAGGGCGGCCGCGGCGATGTCGGCGGCGGCCTGATCTCCGACACTGGCTGCCAGCCGCGTCTTCGCATGCCCCGGCACCGGTGCCTTCGCCACCACCAGCACGACCACGGGAATCACGAGATCACCCGCCAAAAGTCGAGTGCCGCAATGAAACTCCCTCGCAACGACCCACTCACTTTCGACTTGCCGCCGGTGCGCGGGCCGTATGCGACGTCGCGCTCTATCACGCGCCAGTCCGCTTGCGCAGCGCGCACCAGCAGTTCCAGCGGGTACCCGGACCGGCGGTCCGTTACGCCGAGCGCCAGCAGCGCCTCGCGG
Source organism: Mycobacterium sp. (assembly GCA_032230775.1). Classification (GTDB taxonomy): domain Bacteria; phylum Actinomycetota; class Actinomycetes; order Mycobacteriales; family Mycobacteriaceae; genus Mycobacterium. The sequence continues at coordinate 2,205 of JAVXWV010000225.1, forward strand.
CGTGCCACCCGCATCGGCCCGATGTCATGCACGGGCAGCCCATGGCGGGTGCGCAGCCGCCAACACACGGCCGCCGTGCCCAGCCGCGCATGCCACGGCCACCGCAGCCCGTTCACGGCGCGACGACGCCCGATCACCATGTCCACACCCTCGAGTTGCGCGACGAACGCAGGCAGCTCACGCGCATCGAGGGACCCGTCCGCATCGATCACCGCAACGATCGGCGTCGTCGCCGCCATCACTCCGGCATGCACCGCCGACCCGTAACCCGGCCGTTTTTCGGCGACCACCTGAGCGCCGTTCCGGCGCGCCACGTCGGCGGTGTCGTCGGTGCTGTTGTTGTCGACCACCAGAGCCTGATACTCGTCGGGAATCGCGGCCAACACGCCTGGCAGCGACGCCGCCTCGTTGAGGCAGGGCAGCACCACCGTGACGTCGGGCATATCATCCGACGGTAGGCCAGCCGGGACCCGAACAAGCCTGAATCAACCGTGACGAAACCATGACATCGGCGCAGGTAGCGGCGTCGCAGGGCTAATGTCTGAAGTTGTGACGCGAGTGCTGATCGCCGACGATGACACCGTCGTGCGCGATGTCGTGCGCCGGTACCTCGAGCGTGACGGCCTCGACGTCTTGATTGCGCACAACGGCACCGAGGCACTGCGGTTGCTCGGATCGGAGCGCATCGACGTCGCGGTGCTCGACGTGATGATGCCCGGCCCCGACGGCCTGACGCTGTGCCGCAGCCTGCGCCGGCACGGCGGCTACACGGTTCCCGTGATCCTGCTGACCGCCCTTGGCGAGGAGGACGACCGGATCGCGGGACTGGAGGCCGGCGCCGACGACTACCTGACCAAGCCGTTCAGCCCCCGCGAACTCGCTCTCCGGGTCCGGTCGGTGCTGCGGCGTGCACCGTCGCCGGTGGGCGCGTTGCCGCTCGACATCACCGTCGGCGACATGACCGTCTCGACGGCCGCCCGGTCGGTGACCATCAACGGCGAACCCGTCAGCCTGACCAACCGCGAGTTCGACCTGCTGCTGTTCTTCCTCACCCATAGCGACACTGTGTTCTCCCGCGAAGAACTGCTGAAACAGGTGTGGCGCTGGGACTTTGGCGATCTGTCGACGGTCACGGTGCACGTGAAACGGCTGCGATCCAAGCTCGGCGACCATCACCGGGTGCAGACGGTGTGGGGCCGCGGATATCTGTGGAGTGGCAGTGCCGACTGACTTGTGGGAGATCGCCGGGTGGGCGCTGGCCTGCTCGGTGCCAGTAGTCCTCGCGGGGGCGATCATCATCCGGCTGGCCCGGTCCTGGTCGCTGGCGGTCAGCATGGTGGCGCTGGTGCTGATCCCGACGCTGGCCACGTTCACCGGTGTGCTTGGCGCCAGCGGGTTCATGATCACCGAGACGTTTGAGCGGATCGCCATCGTGCTGGTGATCGTGTCGGTGGTGACAATCCCAGCCGCCGTGATGCTCGCGCGCTACCAGGCCCGAAGGACGGTGTGGGAGCAGGAGATCCGCGATTCCGAACGGTCGGCCGAGCAGTCGCGACGCAGGCTCGTTGCGTTCGTCAGCCATGACCTGCGCACGCCGCTGGCCGGGATCCGTGCGGTGTCGGAAGCGATCGCCGACGGCGTTGTTCCCGACTCCGAGGTCCGGGTGCACGCGAAAACCATTGAACAGGAGTCTATTCGACTCTCTGAGATGGTCGACGATCTGTTCGAGATGTCGAAGATCAACGCGGGCGCGGTGGAACCGGCGTTCGACAAGGTGGCACTCGACGAGGTTGTCGACGACGTGTTGGCCGCGCACCGAATCGCCGCCGAGCGTGCGGGTGTGCTGTTGAAGGCCGAACTGCCTGACGATCCGGTGCGGGTGCTCGGCAGCGACCGCGCACTGGTTCGGGTGCTGTCCAACCTGGTCGCCAATGCGATCGCGCACACGCCGGAAGGCGGCAAGGTGTCGCTGGCACTGGGGTCCGACGAGAATGGTGCATGGGCCCGTGTCGACGACACCGGCGTCGGCATCAACGAGGACGACCTGCCGCGGGTGTTTGACGTGGCGTACCGCGGGTCGAACGACCGGGTACCGCGGGCGGATTCGTCGCTGCCCAGCGGTTCGGGGCTTGGCCTGGCGATCGCCGCGGGGCTGGTGCAGGCGCATCGCGGCACGCTGTCGGCGCACAACCTGGCGACGGGTGCGCGGTTCGAGGTGCGGCTGCCACTCGCGGCCGAGGACTAGGGCGAGTCGTCCACCGCAAAGACACGCCACCGACCCGGTACGCCCTTCAACTCGTGGTCACCGCGGTCGGTGAAGGCGAGCCGGGACCCGAGCACGAGCGGCGGGATCACTCCGGATACGAAAACCTCACGTGGCCCGGCCAGCGACATGATGCGAGCAGCGACATGGACGGCGATACCGTGCACGTCTCCATCGCCCATCTCGATCTCACCGGTGTGCAAGCCGGCGCGAATCGAAAGGCCGAGGTCTTCGACGGCATCCCGGATCGCACAAGCGCAGTCGACCGCCCGCGCCGGGCCGTCGAACGTCGCGAGAACGCCGTCGCCCGTGGACTTCACTATCGTCCCGCGCGCGGCAGTGATGTGCCGCGCAACCACGCGGTCATGGGCGCCAAGGGCCGTCGTCCAAGCCTCATCGCCGAGCTGCGCTGCGCGCTGGGTCGATTCGACGATGTCGGTGAACAACACGGTCGACAGCACACGGTTCGACGACGTCCCCCTTCGTCCACCTGTCAGAAACGACTCGATTTCGTCGATGACGGGATCTGCATCGCCGGCGAACCACACGCTGTCGTCCCCATCGAACTCCAGCAGCCGCGCATGCGGGATCCGCTCGGCGAGGTCCCGCACATGGTCATGACGCAGGTCGCGGTCACCGCGCCGTCGCGTCACCAGCGTCGGCGCCTGGATGCTGTCGAGCAACGGGCGGGCATCGGTGCGCAAAAACAGGTCGAACAGCGCTGTGATATATCCGGGGCCGCCGGCAAGCCGCTCGCTGCGCGCCCACCAACGCCGCTTGGCGGCGTCGCGTGCCCAGCTGGGCGCCAGAACGTCGACCATCGCACCCGTTCCGATAGTGGCCTCGAAGTTGTCGAGATATCTCGTGAGCACCGACTCGGGAATTCCAAAGGGGTGATCGGGGGCGCGGACATACCGCACGAAAGGGCTCCAGAGGACGAGTGAGCGCACCCGCTGGGGATGACTGGCAGCCAGAAGCATGACAGGCAGTGACGCCCCCGACATCGAGAGGATCGACGCGCATTCGCTCCCGGCCGCGTCCAGCACCGCGACGAGCCCGTCAGTCCAGGACTGCATTGCGGGACGGTCGTTGGGGGGCACGCCATCCGAACTTCCAACACCGAGAAGGTCGGTCAGGATCAGGCGGCTGAACGACGCAAGACGGTGCAAGTGGCCGGCCACGGTTGGCTCGTCCCACAGCAGGTCGATGGGGAACGTTGGGGTGGGAACGAAGAGGAGATCAGGCCCGTCCCCGACCACCTGGTACGCGAGGTGGGCGTCGCCGTCCCGAGCGTAGTGCGTCTCGGGCGTGCCCCCCATGGCATGAGCATGCCAGCTGAGCGGCGGTTCCGTCGCTCACTCTTGTAGTTGAGAGATCACTCAAGTATGGTCCTGCACCACAGCACAACTGGAGGTCCGATGGCTACGACGAGTGCCCGTAAGGCGCAGCGAAAGTTCAAGTTCGAGCGGCGGATGGGCCGGATCGTCATGAATCCGTTGGTCGCGGCGCTGGACAAGGTCGGCGTCCGATCGCAGTTGGTGGTGGAGCTCGAGACCACGGGCCGCAAGTCGGGCGAACCGCGGCGGGTACCGCTGGCCGGCCGCACCGACGACAAGGGCCTCTGGGTGATCTCACAACACGGCCGCCGCGCAGGCTGGGCGTACAACATCGAGGCTAACCCCAAGGTTCGTGTGCGGGTGAACAATCAATGGCGCAGCGGCACAGCCACTTTCGAACCGGACGACGACGTGCGTGCCCGGGCCCGCAGCTTCGGCGGCGCCAGCAAGCTCAGCCAGTCCGCCACCGTGTTGACAATGCGCGCGATGGAGAGCGATCCGATCTCGGTGCGGATCGCCTTCGACTAGGTCGACTTGTGTTGCGACTAGTCGGGCAGCGAGTTGCTCAGCCGTTCCGTCGCGGCCAGATAGTCCTCGATGAACTCGCGCACGACCTCGCGGGCCGGCTTGACCTTGTTCATCAGGCCAACGCCCTGCCCGACGAAGTAGGTTGCGAGCGCCTGCGCGCCCGGATGGCCCTGCGCTGCCAGCTGGTCGACCCGCCGGATGACCGGCTCGGCCAGCATCGACTGCAGCGGTAGCGGCAATGTCTTGTGACCACCTTCGTTGGGCGCCCACGCGTCCGTCCACTCCGACTTCAGTTGCCGCGCAGGCTTCCCGGTCCGGCCCGTGGAGCGGATGGTGTCACGCGAAGTCGCCGCCAAGAACTTCTGCACCGTGTGCGGCGCCGTCTCGGCCTCCTCCGTCGTCAGCCACACCGATCCGGTCCACGCGCCGTCGGCGCCCAGTGCGACCGCTGCGGCCATCTGCCTGCCGGTGACGATCCCGCCTGCCGCAAGCACCGGCACCGCGCCGTCGATGGCTTCCAGGACTTCTGGGATCAACACCATCGTCGTCACCTCGCCGCAATGGCCGCCCGCCTCTGTACCCTGCGCGACGATGAGGTCGACGCCCGCCTGCACCTGCTTGACGGCGTGCTCCTTCGCGCCGACGAGGGCGGCCACGCGCACCCCATGTTCTCTGCCCGCCTCGATCATGTAGTCCGGCGGCACACCCAGCGCATTGGCAATCAGCTTGATCGGGTGGCTGAACGCCACCTCGAGCAGGTCCTTTCCGGTGTCGCCGGAGAGGAACGACGGGCCGGTCCGCGGCGACGCCTCAGGTTCGATGTCGTGCGCCG
>JAVXWV010000274.1:0-14300 GCA_032230775.1 Mycobacterium sp.
ACGGCCGGTTCCTGCCCACCGGGGCGCTGATCGACCGGGTCGGTGACGTCGACGGTGTGTACTGCGGGTCGGGTGTCACCGCATCGGTGGTGCTGGCCGCACTCGCCGCAGAGGGAGTGGATGCGGCGCTCTATCCCGGCTCGTGGTCCGAATGGTGTTCGGACGCAACGCGTCCCGTGGAGCGCGGCTAACCGTCGAGTTCGTGGCCTGCGTGCTCGCCCTTTTCCCACGCCTCACGGATCGCGAACTTTTGGACCTTGCCGGACCCGGTGAGCGGGTAGCCGTCCACGGCGTACCACATCGTTGGCGTCTTCTGCGGTGACAGCGAGGCGCGCAGGTGAGATCGCAGTTCGGCCACGGTCGGTGGCGCGGCCGGATCGCACGGTCGGATGAACGCGCCGACGACCTCGCCCCAGTGCTCGTCGGGCAGGCCGACGACGGCCGCCTCGGCGACGGCGGGATGGCGGTAGAGGACCTCTTCGATCTCGGCGGGGAAGAGGTTCTCGCCGCCGCGGATGATCATGTCCTTGAGGCGGCCGACAATTCGGCAGTAACCGCGCTCGTCCATGACCGCCAGGTCGCCTGTGCGCACCCACCCGTCAGCAGTCAGCGTCTTGGCCGACGCCTCGGGCATGTCGAAGTAGCCGAGCATTGTGAAATACCCTCGGGCCCACAGTTCTCCGGATGCGCCAATAGGCACTGTCTCGAGCGACACCGGGTCGACGATGCGGATCTCGGTGTACGGGAGCGGTTTTCCAACCGTGAGCCCCTTGTCCTCCGCGCTGTCGGACGGACAGGTGTTGGTCAGGATGGGTGAACACTCAGTCTGGCCGTAAGTGATCGTGAAGTTGACTCCAAGAGTGTCTTCAACCCGCCGCACCAGGGCCTCGGGCACCTGGGCACCGCCGGCCACAGCCGATTTCCACGACGACAGATCGCGACGCGACACGTCGGGGTGCTCCATCGCGGCGATGAGCATGGTGGGGACCCCGCCCGCATACCAGGGTCGCTCACGCTCGATCAGCTGAAGGAACAGACCGGGCTCGAACATCGGCATCAGCACCAGCTTCGCGCGCCGGTCGAGCGCCCCGAGCACGCCCATCACGCACCCAGCCGTGTGGAAGAGAGGCATTGGAAGCAACATGCCTGCGCCGTCGGGGATCTCGATCCGGTCGACCCACAGCCGCGCATTGTTGACGATGCTGTTGTGGCGCAGCATGACTCCCTTGGGGAACCCGGTGGTCCCGCTGGTGTACTGGATCTGCGCTGGGTCGTCGACATCGACAACCGGCAGCGTCACGTTGGCTGCTCCGCTGTTGGCGATCAGCTCGTCGAGCAGATCGAGACGCAGGATGTGTCGCAGCTCTGGCAGGTCGGCGCGGATCGCCTCGGCGTGCGCCACCAGCGGGTTGCCGCGAACCTCGGGCACAAGGAACAAACCGGCCGCTCGAGACTGCCCGAGGATGTAGCTCGTCTCGGCAGGCTGCAGGCTTGGATTGACGGTCACGAGGGTCAAGCCGGCCAGCGCAGCACCGTACTCGAGCAGCACCCACTCGGGCAGGTTGTGCGCCCACACCGCGACGTGTTCGCCCGGTTCGAAGTACCGCAAAAGGCAACGGGCGCAGCACTCCGCGTCGGCGAGCAACTTGCCGTAGGTCCACTGTCGCCGCTCCGGCGTCGGCAGCCCTTCGACGAGCGCGACGCGATCAGGCACCTCGGCGGCGACCTCGCGCAACCTGCTGCCGACTGTTGCGCCCTCCAGCAGCGGCGGCCCGTTGCCGTCGGGAATCCAGTGTGAAGTGGTCAGGGCGCTCATTGTTTTCCCCCAGATGTGAGCCACATCGAATCACGGCAAACATTACTTTCTCGGCCGTTGATCGGAGGCGGATCTGGACTAGCCGGGCGTCGACGCGGCGTGGATGGCCGTCGCGTCGTCGCGGGTCGCTCGGTTGCGATGACGTGCGGTGAGCGCGGGAACGACGAATTTGCCTGCTGCTCGGGCGATTACGTAGAACGCGAAACTGATTGTTGAGATGAAGACGCTGGCCTTGACATCGGAGTGCACGAGGCTCAGCAGCAGGCCGCCGTCCGCGGCGATCAAGGCGAACGCGATCGAGATCGCGATCACGACTGGCGTGCGCGCGCTCAGCCGGCTCGCTGCTGCCGCCGGGGTGATCGCGAGGCTCAAGACCAGCAGCGTCCCGACGATCTGCGCGGCCTCGGTAACCGTGAGGGCCAGCACATACACGAACAACAAACCGACCAGGCGGGTGCGGACACCGCGGGCCTGGGCCAGCTCGGGATCGACCGAGGCGAAGAGCAATGGTCGGTACATCAACGCCATTGCGATGAGGACGCCGATTGCAATGCCGGTGAGCAAGGTGATCTGGCCGGGGCTGACGCCGAATATCTGTCCGAACAGGATGTTGGTGGCAGCGGTGGCGAAACCCCTGTAAAGCGACAACAGGTAGACCCCGACACCGAGGCCGAACGCCAGGATCACCCCGATCGCGGAGTTCCGTTCCCGTTCGCGATTCCCGAGCAAGCCCATGGCGGTCGCTACCACGATCGACCCCAGCAATGCGCCCAACAGCGGATCGTCGGCTACCAGCAAGCCGGCCGCCGCGCCGGTGAACGCCAATTCGGCGGTCCCGTGCACCGCAAACGCGAGGTCGCGCATGATGACGAGCGGCCCAATCAGCCCTGCCGTCACCGCGACGAGGGTCGCCGCGATCAGCGCATGCTGGACGAAACCCTCAGCAAGGTAATCGGCCAAAGTCATTGCACGACCTCGTCGTCGTGCAGGTGGTGGTAGTGCGTGCTACCGATTTCGGAGTGCGGACTGTCCGGTGGACCCACGACGACGATTCGACCCCGCACGCGGAGCACCTCGACGTCGGTCTGGTACAGGTCGGAGAGCTTCGCGCTGGTGAACACCTCGTCGGGAGCCCCGACCGCCCAGCGGGTCCCGACCAGATAGAGGACGCGATCCACGACGGGCAGGATGGGATTGATCTCGTGCGTGACGAACAACACCGAGGTGTTGAACGCCAGGCGTCGGCTGTCGATGAGCCCCACCACGTCGCGCTGGTGTTTGATGTCCAGCGACAGCAGCGCCTCGTCGCACAGCATTAGTTTCGGGTCGCCCAGCAAGGCCTGGGCGATGCGGAGCCGTTGTTGTTCACCGCCCGACAACCGACCGACGGGGGCCTGCGCGAACTCCGTCGCACCGACCGATGCGATCGCGGCATCCACGAGGCGTCGTCGTTGCCGATTGGGCAGCGGGAAGCCCCACCGATGACCGTCGAGCCCGAGGCGAACCAGGTCGATTCCCCTGATTGGGACGTCACGGTCGAATCCTCTCTGCTGAGGGATATAGCCGATGACGTTGCTGCCGCGCTTGGGTGGTGCCCCGCACACCTCCACCGAGCCCGACGACAGCGGAGCCAAGCCGAGCAGCACCTTGACCAGGGAGGTCTTGCCGCTTCCGTTGGGGCCCAGGACGGCGACAAACTCGCCGGGGGCCACTGTGAGGTCGAGATTCTGCCAGAGGAGACGAGCGTCGTATCCCAGGCTGGCCCCGCGAAGGCGGACCGTCGGTTCCGCGGACGTCTCGCCCACGCTTTATCCTCCGAGTGCAGTCGTGATCTCGTTGATCTGACGGAGTTGCCAGGCCTGGAAGTCTTTGTCCGTCGGCGGGAGCGTCTCGGTCACACCGACGACGGGCACCCCACTGGATTGTGCCAGCTGCTTGACGGCATCGGTCGCGGGGCTGGTGACCTGCCCGTTGTAGAGCAGCACCTTGATCGTCTTGCCCGTCAGAGCCGCGTCCATGGCCGAGTTGTCAGCCACGCTGGGGTCGTTGCCATCCTCGATCGATTGGGCGAACGATGCGGGGGTCGCCAACTTCAAACCTGCCGCCTCGACGAGATAACCCGGCACCCGTTCGGTGTAGCCGATGGCAGCGCCCGGATACTTGGCCTTGATGTTGTCGATTCCGACGGTGAGAGGCGTCAGACTGTCGGTGAATGTCTTCGCGTTGGCGGTGAATGCGCCGGCGTCGGCGGGATCGAGCTTGCCGAGTTGATCCGCGATTGCCGTTGCAACATCGGGGATTTTGGCGATGTCGTACCAGATATGCGGGTTGGCGTCTGATCCCGAGATTTTCATGACGTCAGCGGCACTAAGCAGGGTGCGGTTCGCGTTTGGGGACGCTGCGAGCAGCTTGTCCATGAAATCGTCATAGCCCAAACCGTTCTCGACGACGAGTTGGGCTTTGCTGATCGCGGCGCCAGTCTTCGCATCGGCCTCGTACTGGTGCGGATCGGCGTTCGGATCGGAGAGTATCGATGTCACGTTCACGTGGTCGCCACCGATTTGCTTGGTGATGTCGCCCCACACGTTCGAGCTCGCTACCACGGAAACCGGCGCTGCCGCGCTGGTGGTCGACCCGGCGCCTGTCGTCGACGTCCCTTTCGATGAGGTGGAGCTGCATCCCGCCAACAGCAGGGTCGCCGTCGTGAGTGTGGCGACGGTGATCGTGCCGATCCGGATGCGGCCATGGATAGTCACGAGTCCTCCTGAACGTACTAAAGCGAAATGGAAACCATTATCGTTAACGATAGACGACACGCAGGGGAAGCGCAGCGGCGGGCCACAGACCTGTTCCTGTGAGCTCAACCAACGCGCGCCGCTCATCGCTACGGACTCCATCCACTAACCTCGGGGAGCATGTCGAGGAGTCCCGCCCCCAGGCGGCGTGCGACACTGGCCTCGTTGGCGGCCGAGCTCAAGGTCTCGCGGACCACCATCTCCAACGCGTACAACAGGCCGGATCAGCTGTCGCCCGATCTCCGAGAGCGCGTGCTGGCCACCGCGAAGCGGCTGGGATACGCGGGCCCCGACCCGGTGGCCCGGTCGCTGCGCACCCGCAAGGCGGGCGCGGTCGGCCTTGTGATCACCGAGCCGCTCAACTATTCGTTCTCAGATCCGGCCGCGCTGGATTTCGTTGCCGGACTGGCCGAGTCGTGTGAGGAGGCGGGACAGGGCCTGCTGTTGGTGGCGGTCGGGCCGAACCGCAGCGTCAGCGACGGCTCGGCAGCCGTGCTCGCAGCGGGTGTCGACGGCTTCGTCGTCTACTCCGCCTCCGACGACGACCCGTACCTGCCCGTGGTGCAGCAACGACATCTGCCGATAGTCGTTGTCGACCAGCCCAAGGATGTGCCTGGCACGTCACGTGTCTGTATCGACGACCGCAACGCTATGCGCAGACTAGCGGAATATGTTGTGGAACTGGGTCATCGGGAGATCGGCTTGCTCACCATGCGGCTGGGCCGCGACTGGCCGCACGGCGGACCCAGGCCTGCGGTCGCCGACCCTGAGCGCGTGCAGACGCCGCATTTTCACGTACAGCGAGAGCGCATCCACGGCGTGTACGACGCGATGACCGCGGCGGGGCTTGATCCCGGGTCACTGACCGTGGTGGAGAGCTACGAGCACCTGCTGACTTCGGGTGGTGCCGCCGCAGAGGTCGCGCTTGACGCGAATCCTCGGATCACGGCGTTGATGTGCACGGCCGACGTGATCGCGCTGTCTGCGATGGACTATCTGCGCGCACGGGGCATCTATGTGCCTGGCCAGATGACGGTGACCGGATTCGACGGCGTCCCAGAGGCATTGCGTCGCGGCCTGACCACCGTCGTGCAGCCGAGCCTGGAGAAGGGGCGACGCGCAGGGCAGCTGCTTCAAAACCCGCCGCGAGACGGGCTGCCGGTGATCGACGTGCTCGACACCGAAGTGGTGCGTGGCCGCACGGCCGGCCCGCCGGCCTAGTCCACTGCCGCGAGATGGGCCCCCGCGTGCAACGGGAGCGTGTCTGCTCGCCGACACGCCGCGCTCCGCGGGCATTTTGCGCACGCTCGCGGCGATCAACCGTCGAGTAGTTGCGCGCAACGCAGCAGCCCGATGTGGCTGTACGCCTGCGGATGGTTGCCAAGCGCGCGCTCGGCCACCGGGTCGTACTCCTCGGACAAGAGCCCGGTCGGCCCCGCCGCGGCGACCAGCCGGTCGAACAGCGCCTCGGCCTGCGATCGCTGGTCCGTCAACAGATACGCCTCGAGCATCCACGCCGCGCATAGATGGAAGCCGCCCTCGATACCCGGCAGTCCGTCGTCGCGGTGATAGCGATAAACCGTTGCACCGCTGCGCAGTTCGGTTTCCGTGGCGATGACTGTGGCGGCGAACCGCTCATCGGCGGGGTCGATCAACCCGGATAGCCCGATGTGCAGCGTGGCCGCGTCGAGGTCGGTGCCGTCGTAGGCGGCGGTAAATGACTTCACCTCGTCGTTCCAGCCGCGCTCGCACACCTGCTTGGAGATGACGTCGCGCAGCGTGGACCATCCCGGCGGCGCTTCGCGGCCGAACTGCTCGGCCAGCCTCAACGCACGGTCCACCGTCAACCAGCACATCACCTTCGAGTAGACGTGATGGCGAGGATTGCCGCGGATCTCCCAGATACCGTGATCTGGTTCCACCCATCGACTTTCGACGGCGAATACCATCTCGCTGACCAGGTTCCAGTCGGCATCCGTCAGGGCGTCGCGCACGCCATTGGCTACCCGCCGCTCGCATAGGTCGGCGATCAGCTGCACCACAGGGCCGAAGACGTCCAGTTGCACTTGGACATTGGCGGCGTTGCCGACCCGCACGGGACGTGAACCGGCGTAGCCGGGTAGCGAGTCGATCACCGCCTCGGGACCGAGGATCGCACCGGACAACGCGTACAGCGGATGCAGCCGTTCGGGGCCGTGCATCGTCTCGATCACACCGTGCAGCCAGTTCAGGTACCCCTCGGCCTCTGCGATCGAGCCCAGCGACACCAGTGCCGAAGCGGTCATCGCGGCGTCGCGGATCCAGCAGTAGCGGTAATCCCAGTTGCGGACGCCGCCGATCTCCTCGGGCAACGAGGTGGTGGCCGCCGCCATGATCGCGCCGGTGTCGGCGTGCACAAGCCCGCGCAGTGTCAGCGCCGACCGCTTCATCAGCTCCGGTTTCAGCGACGGCAACCTCAGTGTGGAACTCCATTCGCTCCAGTAACTCTCCGCACGCTCGCGCCTGGAGTCGGCGTCCACCGGACTCTCCATCAAATCCTCCGTGCCGCACCGCAACTCGAGTACACACGGTCCGTCTGACGGGTCGATCACGGCCCGCGCGGTCTGGTGGATCCCGTCGGGAACGATCTCCCACTGCACGCCGGGTGACCGCAACACCATCGGATCGTTGGTCGCGAACACCCGCAGGCCGCCATCATCGACACGCAGATGAACGGGCGCCTGCGCGAACTCGGGCCGCGGCGCGAACTCGACCACCGCCTTGGCCTGCCCGCTGATTACCCGAATCAAATCGGTGCGGCCCGCGCCGACGTCGTGCGACAGGTAGTCGGTGACCAGCAGGCTGGCCCAACGGGTTTCGACGGTCATCGTGCCGGTGATGTAGCGCTGGCTCAGCGGCAGCGCCTCGCGCTGCGGACCGATCGCGAAGTGCCCCGACGTGGCGTCGCCGAGCAGCCGGGAGAACACGGCCGCCGAATCGGACTGCGGATGGCACATCCAGACGACGTCGGCGTCGGGTGTCAGCAGTGCCACGGTGCGGGAGTTGGACAGCATCGTCAGCCGCTCGATCGGCGTACTGTGCCCGCCCAATAGCCAGGTGCGGCGCGCCTCGAGGAGGCAGTCGAGCACCGCGGCCACCTCTTCGGGCGACTCGATGCGATAGCCGGCAAGTGTTTCGCCGTCGCCGACCTTGATGCCGATGTCGGGTCCGTGCAGCCGGCGAAACGCCTTCTCGTCGGTCACGTCGTCGCCGATGAATATCGTCGCCGAGGCGCCCTCCTGGTGTCGCAGGATGTCGAGCGCCTGCCCCTTATCGGTCTGGATGACCGCGAACTCCAAGACCGCCTTGCCCTCGGTGATCTGCGCGTCCCAGTGCTGGGAGACGGAGTGCGCCTTCTCCAGCGCCTCTCGTGCGTCGGTGGGATCCGCGTTGCGGACGTGCAGCGCGACGCGTGCGGGCTTGATCTCGATGGCAACGCCGGGGAACTCTGCGGCGATCGCGCTCAACGCGTCCTTGATCCTGCCAAGCAGCGCCTTGGCCGCATCGTCGATCGCGTGCACGAAACCGGTGTCGAACTCGGAACCGTGGCTGCCGACCAGATGGACCTCGGCGGGCATCCTCGACAGTGTCGCCAGGTCGCGCAGCGCGCGGCCCGAGATCAGCGCGGCCGTCGTCGACGGGAGGGCGGCCAGCTCGCGCAGCGCGGCGGCTGACTCGGCGAGGGGGCGGGCGTCGTCGGGGTTTGCGACGATCGGGGCCATGGTGCCGTCGTAGTCGCAGGCCACCAGCAGCCGTGGCACGCGCCCGACCGTGCCGAGCGCGCGTCTCAACTCAAGTGGTAGCGCTGAAGGCTGTGGAGCCACCCGCTAAATCTTAGGGTGCTCCCCGTCGCCGATGAGCAGACGCACGGCCAGATCGAGTCGTTTGCTCACATCGGTTGCCGACGCCCGGCGCGTCAGCCAGGCCAACAGGTTGGACAGCCAGACATCCGAGATGACGCGCGCAATGTGGTACTGGTCCTCGGTCGGCTCGCCGTCGCTCATGGCGCGGGCGAACATCGAGTCCATCAACTTGCCGACGTGATCAACCTCACCGGCCGCCGATGCGTCGGCGAAAACGAACGCGCGGGTCATGGCCTCGGTCAGCAGCGGATTGCGCTGCATCGCCCGGTTCAGTTTGCCCACCATCAGGTTGAGCCGCTGGTACGGAGTGCCGCCGGACAACGCCGCGCGGTCGGTCTTGGCGTCGATGCGCTCGAACTCCCGGCCGAGGGCCGATACCAGCAGGTGCACCTTTGACGGGAAATAGCGGTACAGCGTGCCGACCGCGACATCGGCGCGTTCGGCGACCGCACGCATCTGAACTGCCTCGTAGCCGCCCTTGGAGGCGATGGCCAGGGTGGCGTCCAGGATGCGCTTGCGGCGCTCACGCTGGGCTTCGGACCCGAGCTCGGACTCCGCCAGGACGGCCACGTTCATCACCTGACGTGGGCGCGATTCAGATTCCGAACCCGGACTGGTATGTGCCGGCTGTGACATTCCGGACATGCGGCGGGCAGCTCCTTCATAGTGCGGTCTCGGTGAAAACGATACGCATGCCGGACCTCGTTTTCCCACTTCGGCGTCGACGTTGGCACCGACGTGTCCTGCTGCAATGGCGGTCGACTTGACGGTCGATCGCTGGCACTATTAGAACACGTTCTAGTGGGAAGCATGGCCTTCTCACCCAAACGCTAGGAGTCTCCGGTGTCCGCGACCATTACTGATGAGCAGTTTGCCGCACGCGAACTGGTCCGTAGCTGGGCCGCGGGCTCAGGAGCGGTCGCGGCAGCGCGCGACGTGGAGCGCGGCAAGCAGGAGGCGTGGCGTGCGCCGTACGACGGGTTAGCCCAGCTGGGGATCTTCGGCGTCGCGCTTCCCGAGGAGCACGGCGGCGCAGGCGGCAGCGCTGACGACCTTTGCGCGATGGTCGACGAGGCCGCCGCCGCAATGGTGCCCGGTCCCGTCGCCACCACGGCGCTGGCGACGCTCGTCATCGGTGACTCGCACACCGACCTGTTGGAGGCTCTGGCGTCGGGGGAGCGGACCGCAGGCGTCGCGTTGTCCGCTGGGCTGACGTTCGGCGCCGGCCGGGTGTCCGGGACGGCCGACTACGTACTCGGCGCCGACGCGGCCGGGCTGCTCTTGCTGCCTGCCGGTGACGGTTGGGTGATGGTCGACGCCACCGCCGACGGCGTAACCGTTGAACCGCTCAAGGCCACCGACTTCACCCGGCCGCTCGCCCGGGTCGTGCTCGATGGGGCGCCTGCCGAGCTGCTGACTGTCTCGGCGCAACGGGTCGAGGACCTCGCCGTCACCGTGCTGGCCGCCGAGGCCGCAGGCCTGGCGCGGTGGACACTGCAGACCGCGACCGAGTACGCGAAGGTGCGCGAGCAGTTCGGCAAGCCGATCGGCAGCTTCCAGGCGATCAAGCACATGTGCGCCGAGATGTTGCTTCGCTCCGAGCAGATCTCGGTGGCGGCCAGTGATGCAGCCGCCGCGGTAGCGAATCAGGACGAGCGCCAGCTGTCGGTTGCGGCGGCGGTTGCGGCCTGCACGGCCATCGACGCCGCGAAGGCCAATGCCAAGGACTGCATTCAGGTGCTCGGGGGTATCGGCATCACCTTCGAGCACGACGCGCACCTCTATCTGCGTCGTGCATACGGGATGGCGCAGTTCCTCGGCGGCCGCTCCCGCTGGCTGCGTCGTGTCGCGGCATTGACTGCCGGGGGGGTGCGCCGCGATCTGCACATCGATCTTGACTCGGTGGCGGATCTGCAGCCCGAGATCGCTTCTGCGGTCGCCGAAGTCGCCGCCTTGCCTGCCGAGAAGCAGCGAGTGGCACTCGCCGAATCGGGGCTGCTGGCACCGCACTGGCCGCGGCCGTACGGCAGGGAAGCAGGTCCAGCCGAGCAGTTGCTGATCGACCAGGAGATGGCGGCCGCAGGTGTGACGCGTCCCGATCTGGTCATCGGCTGGTGGGCTGCCCCAACGATTCTCGAGCACGGCACCCCGGGGCAGGTCGAACGCTTCGTACCTCCCACGTTGACTGGTGAGCTGTTCTGGTGCCAGCTGTTCAGCGAGCCGGGGGCAGGCTCCGATCTTGCCTCGCTGCGAATGAAAGCCGTTCGCGCAGAGGGTGGTTGGCTGCTCACCGGGCAGAAGGTTTGGACATCGCGGGCGGACTGGGCGCAGTTTGGCGTGTGCCTGGCGAGAACGGACCTCAGCGCTCCAAAACATAAAGGCATCACGTACTTCATTGTCGACATGAAAACGCCGGGCATCGATATCCGGCCTCTGCGCGAGATCACCGGCGACAACCTCTTCAACGAGGTGTTCTTCGACGAGGTGTTCGTACCCGACGAGATGGTCGTCGGACAAGTCAACGACGGCTGGCGACTGGCCCGCACCACGCTGGCCAATGAACGCGTCGCGATGGCCCATGGCACCGCGCTCGGCAACCCGATGGAGGAATTGCTCCGCACCGCATCCGAACTCGACCTCGATCCGGCCCTGCAGGACCGTCTCGGTGAGCTCATCCGGTCCGCTCAGGTGGGTTCACTGCTGGACCAGAGGATCGCTCAGCTGATCCTGGGCGGCCAGGATCCGGGACCACAGGCCAGTGCTCGCAAGCTGATCGGCGTGCGGTACCGGCAGGTGCTGTCGGAGTTCCGGATGGAGCTGTCGGACGGCGCAGGCGTCGTCGAGAACAAAGAGGTGCACGACTTTCTCAACACCCGCTGCCTTACCATCGCGGGCGGCACCGAGCAGATCCTGCTCACCCTCGCGGGCGAGCGGCTGCTGGGCTTGCCTCGCTAGTCCCTCCTGCGGAACAGGCTCAACAGCAGGGGCAGCGAGGCGCGGGGCCGTAAGGCCACCGCCCTCAATAGCGGTGCGGGGTCGAAGTACGACCGCCGCTCACGAATCAGGCCGTCCTCCAATATGATTCGGTCGACGACCGTCCACTCAACCGGCCTGCTGCCCAGGTGTCCGCGCAGGCTGAGTTCGATGAACACCCCGTCGTCGGTCTGGCCCCAGCGCCGCAGTGTGCCGGTCAGATCGGGGATCGCCTTGAACAGTGGTTCGAAGAGTTCGCGCAGTGCACCGGGACCTCGAGCAGGCGGCGCGATCGGCTGTATCAACGCGGTGTCGGGGTGCATGCGCGGCCGGAAGTGACGGAAGAAGCCTTCCGCGTCGCGGGCTCCGAGTTCCCAACCTGTCGCGAAGAATTCGACGAATTCCTGTGCATCCGTTCGGGTCGAGGCGGTCATTGCGCTACCGCCATCCCCAGCTGCGCCTGCATCGACACGGCGTCGATGTAGCTGTCCTTGCTCTTGACCATGCCGTCTTCGACGGTGACCACGTCCACCAGGTCGACCTCGAAGGCACTGTCGGTCCCTGCGAGCGTTCCGGTCATCCGCCATTCCGCGACCCAGAAGTCGGGTCCGATTCGCTGCGAAACAGCGTCGAAGGTGAGATCGGGGAACTGCGCAAGAAGATCCGAGAAGGCTTGCCACACTGCGGCTTTGCCGCGAGACGGATCCTGTCCGGCGTGGGCATGGAAGGTGGTGTCCTCCGTGTGAAGGGCGACGATCGCGTCGGGATCTCGGCTTGCCCAAGCATCGGTGTAGCGCTGGATTAGTTGTTCCACGGATGGCTCCTCTCCATTTACATACTGATAGTACGCAACTTACAGACAGTCAGTATGTATGTCAACGGTGACAGCGCTGCCACCGACACTGTGATCAAGCGCTGCTGAACCGCTTAGCTGAACGTCGTTTGCGCGCACGCGGTCGGCGTGGTGAGGTTCACTCCGCCGTAGACCACCTGGATGACGGAGCACGCGATGAAGTTGGCGTGCGTGTTCGGCTGGCCGGTTCTCCACTCGGTGGGCAGCGAGTCGCCGTCGACCTGGAAGCGCTCGATCGGTCCACCACCGAAGGTGGTAACCGAGATCTCGACGTCATTGAGTGACTTGTACATCTTCGAAAGCACGTTGTCGTGGTTCGCGCCCTTGTCCGCTCGGGGCGTGCCGGACGGTGCGCTGTAACCCGCTTCCTGCCACGCGCTGCGGTCTGAGCTGCGCAGCGTGATGGTCTGCCGGGCCCATGCGTCGTCGGGGAACCCGGTCGGGCCGTCCGGCGTCAGCAGGTTGGCGGTGGTGTTGAACACGCACCTGGTCCCCGCGCAATCGGCAGTGACGTGCATTTCGATCTGGGTCGCCGGATCGACGGGAATCGAGGTGACAGCCGAATTGGACGCGGCCGAGGCCGACGCGCTGGGCGTAAGCGCCGCGGCCAGCAGTGCCGCCGAGCCCGCTGCTATGAGCCGCTTCATCGTCAGGAAGGTATCCGTTCGCTACTCGTCGTAGGTGACTTCGACGGAATCCGATCGCGGGCGGGCCTGGCAACCCAGGATCAGCCCCTCGTCGAGGTCGGATTGCTCGAGCACGTCGTTGACCTCCATCTCGACGTCGCCGCTCTTCTTCAGCACCGCGCACGCGCCGCAGTGACCCTCGCGGCAGGAGAACGGCGCGTCGAGGCCCTTGTCGAGCAGCACGTCGAGCAGCTTGGCGCTGCGCGGCCAGCGCACCTCATGGCGTTCGCCGTCGAGCGTGACGATTGCGGTCGCGGGCCTCTCGTCGCTGTCGGCATCTTCCTCATAGTCGATCCTCACCGCCGCGAACGGGTCGGACTCCAGCGACTTGAACACCTCGATGTGGATCCGTTCGTTGCCCGAGTTCTTCAGCGCCTCCTCTGCGGCCGCCATGAACGGTCCTGGCCCGCAGATGTAGGCGTCGTGGCCGACATATGGCGCGGCCAGCCCGGCCAGCGCCGCCGCGCTCGGCAGCCCTTGCACCGTCTCCAGCCAGTGCACGACGGTGAGCCGATCGGGGTACTTGGCCGAAAGTTCGCGCAGCGCACCACCGAAGATCACCGAGTTCTCGTCGCGGTTGGCGTAGATCAGCACGACCTTGCCGCTGCCCTCGGAGAGCGCGGATTTGCAGATCGCCATCATCGGGGTGATGCCGCTGCCAGCCGCAAGTAGCAGGAAGTCGGTGTCGAGCGTCTTGGGCACGAACATGCCGGACGGCTGCAGCACGTGGATCTTCATGCCTACATGCGCGTGGTCGCACAGCCAGTTCGACGCATAGCCGTCGGCGGTGCGCTTGACGGTGACGGTCATCGGATCGCCGGTGAACGGTGAACTGCACAGCGAGTAGCAGCGAGCGACCGAGCCGGTACGGTCGCTGGGCACCCGCAATGTCAGGAACTGCCCAGGCGCATACCTGAGTCTGTCGGCCGGAATAACAGGATCGTTGGGGCCGTCAGGAACCCTGAACACCAGCGAGCGCGCATCGGCTGTCTCGTCGATGACGTCGGCCACCTGCAGCTCGAGCACGTGGCTACCGAGTGGCTCGTCCGTCACTGCCGCACCCTTCCTTGTCACGATAACTAGAACAGGTTACAGAAATGCATGTCCGCAGGTCCAGCCGCCGCAGGAACGCGCTGCTCGACACAAATCGTAACGTGTTCTAATCTTCTCTCAGTCCGTACTCCCGGGAGGCAAACCAGTGACGTCCATTGAACAGGGTGACGTGAAGTCGGTCCTAGCCGGCATCGACGACCTGTTGCCGCTGATCGCCAAGCG
>JAVXWV010000295.1:0-2668 GCA_032230775.1 Mycobacterium sp.
GCACGGTTCGCAAACCGTTTCTCCAGCTCCGGACCGGCGTCGGGCGGGACCTCGATTGCATTGATCTTCACCACGGGCATGCGGCAAGGCTACCGCGTGGTCACGGCAAGATAACGGTGTGCACCCCAACCTGCTGACGCCTCGTGGTGGCGATGGCGATCCGCTGGTCCTGGTGCACGGGCTGATGGGACGCGGAAGCACATGGTCGCGTCAGCTGCCGTGGCTGACGAGCCTCGGCGAGGTGTACACGTACGACGCTCCGTGGCACCGCGGCCGTGACGTCGCAGACCCCTACCCGATAAGCACCGAGCGGTTCGTGTCCGACCTCGCCGACGCGGTCCGCGTTCTCGGCAGGCCTGCCGTCTTAATTGGTCACTCGATGGGCGCGCTGCACTCGTGGTGTGTTGCCGCTGCGCGACCCGATCTTGTCAGCGCACTGGTGGTGGAGGACATGGCACCGGACTTCCGCGGGCGCACCACCGGACCGTGGGAACCTTGGCTGCACGCGCTGCCTGCCGAATTCGATTCGGCCCAAGGGGTTTACGACGAGTTCGGGGAGGTGGCCGGCCGGTACTTTCTTGAGGCGTTCGACCGGACCGCAACCGGCTGGCGGCTGCACGGCCACACCAGCCACTGGATCGATATCGCCGCCGAGTGGGGTACCCGTGACTACTGGAAGCAATGGAAGGCGGTGCAGGTACCCGCGTTGCTTCTTGAGGCGGGCAATTCCGTCACGCCCGCCGGGCAGATGCGAAGAATGGATGAAACCGGCTACCGGACAACGTATTTACACGTTCCCGGTGCCGGCCATCTGATCCACGACGACGCACCGCAGATCTACCAGGATGCAGTCGAGTCGTTCTTAGCGACGCTCACCCGTCGCGCCTGAGGCGGGCCAGAACGGCTGTTTCTCAAAGCGTGTGCGGACCGCATCGACGTCGTGCGCGACGCGGAAGCCGTCACGGTCGTCTTCGAACAACCTGCCCATCATCGGGGCAGACCCGCGGAACTGGTCGAAGCGGATGCGAATCGAATCAGAGCGATGGGCGGCCCAGCTGAGCGCCGCAGCCAACGCGAACGGGGACCCCAGGGCGAGGAGACTGAGTGCAGTGGTCATGGCAGTAATACTCCGCTAGTAAATATCCCGCCAACAGTGGCAGGAAGGACTCCTTGCGATAAAATGCTGCCATGACGTTGAAAAGCGTATCCGCGCTGGTGCTCGACGGTCTAGCGATTTTTGAGTTCGGAGTGATCTGCGAGGTCTTCGGCATCGACCGCTCCGCGGACGGTGTTCCCAACTTCGATTTCAAGGTCTGTGGACCGGAACCCGGCAAGCCGTTGCGGACGTCGGTCGGCGCCGCCATCACCCCGGACGAGGGTCTCGACGGTCTGATCGGGGCGGACCTCGTCGCGATCCCGGCGATCAGCAGCCAGTACGGCGGATATCTGCCCGAGGCCCTCGACGCGATTCGCAAAGCCGCCGAGTCGGGCTCGATCATCCTGACGGTGTGCTCGGGGGCATTCGTCGCCGGTGCGGCGGGGCTGCTGGACGGTCGGCCGTGCACCACCCACTGGATGCACGCCGATGAGCTCGCCGGGATGTATCCGACCGCGAAGGTCGACCGCAACGTGCTGTTCGTGGACGACGGCAACCTGATCACGAGCGCGGGCACCGCGGCGGGCATCGATGCCTGCCTGCACCTGGTGCGTCGTGAACTGGGCAGCGAGGTCACCAACAAGATCGCGCGCAGAATGGTGGTGCCGCCTCAGCGAGACGGCGGTCAGCGGCAGTACATCGACCAGCCAATTCCGGTGCGGTGTTCGGAAAGTTTTGCACCGCATCTGGATTGGGTGCTCAGCAACCTCGACAAGCCGCTCACGGTCACCACGCTTGCCCGTAGGGTGAACATGTCGGCCCGCACATTCGCCAGGCGATTCGTCGAGGAGACGGGGCGTACCCCGATGCAGTGGGTGACCGACCAGCGGGTGCTGTACGCGCGCCGGCTGCTGGAGGAAACCGACCTCGACATCGACAGGATCGCGGACACGTCGGGCTTCGGCACGGCAACCCTGCTGCGCCACCACTTCCGCAGGGTCATCGGCGTGACTCCGTCGGATTACCGGCGCCGGTTCGCGTGCGGTGGTCCGTGCGAGGAGACCGCCGCAACGGCCTAGCCGTTATTGATTTGCAACACCGCGCCGGTGTGTGCGGGCGTTGCCTCCAAGGTTGACCGGCTACGTTGCGCCGGTGCAAAGCAACGTGTCTCGGCGTGGGTTGCTCAAATATGCTGCGGCCGCGCCGGTTTTCCTCGGCGTCCCTGCACTGGCGGCGTCGCTCGGCGTGCCTGCCGCGCCTGCGGCTTCCGGTGCCGCGGGAGCGATCGTGTTCCTCGATCCCGGTCACAACGGCGCCAACGACGGATCGATCAACCGGCAGGTGGCCAACGGTCGCGGCGGCACAAAGGAATGCCAAACGACCGGAACGACCACCGACGCGGGATATCCCGAGCACACCTTCAACTGGGATGTGGTGCTGCGGATCCGCGAGGAACTCAGCCGGCTTGGCGTGCGCACGGCCATGTCTCGCGGCAACGACAACGCGCTTGGCCCGTGCGTCGATCAACGTGCCGCGATGGCCAACGCGCTTCGTCCCGACGCGATCGTCAGC
>JAVXWV010000333.1:0-2627 GCA_032230775.1 Mycobacterium sp.
GAACTTCCGCTCCCGCGAACGAATTCCGCGCGGTTGACGATCTACAGCAGCCTGCGCAACTCGTCTGGCGCGCAGGTCCGTGGCGTTCTGCGGGCGACGATCAGCCGCCAGGGAAAACCCGACCTTCAAATCGAGCAGCCGATCATACTCGCCGCCGGGGAGCACCGCGAGGTCAGCTTCACCCCCGACAAGTTCCCGCAGCTGAGCGTGCAGAATCCGGATCTGTGGTGGCCCTATACCCTCGGCAGGCCCGACCTCTATGACCTGCAATTGGAGTTCCGGCAGTTCAACCGGCCCGTGGACACCAGCCACCTGCGGTTCGGCATTCGCTCCGTTGAGCAATTCCGCGATCAGGACCAGCAGTTCCCCGAACTTGGTACGGGCGGAAACTTCTATCTGAAGGTCAACGGCAAGGACTTCCTGGTGCGTGGCGCCGCGTACACGCCCGACCTGCTGTATGCGACGGACCCCAACCGCGACGCCGCGATCCTGGGATACGTGAAAGACCTCGGGCTCAACATGATTCGCCTCGAGGGCAAGTTCCCCGGCGACCACATCGCTGAGATTGCCGACGAGATGGGCATTCCCCTGATGTACGGCTGGATGTGCTGCAATCAGTGGGAGAAATGGAGCCAGTGGGACGACGAGGACTACCGGGTCGCTCAGGACAGCCTTCGTTCCCAAATCGAGGGACTTCGTAGTCATCCGTCGGTGTTCGTGTGGGCCAACGGCAGCGACGGGAAAGCCCCGGACGACGTGCTGGCCAAGTACAACCGCATCCTGTCGGAACTGCACTGGCAGAACGCGGCCGTCGACACCGTCTCCTCCTTGGCAACCGACGATGACGGGGAGCGCGACTGGGACGGCATTCAGATGGCAGGCCCGTACAGCTGGCGCCCACCAAGCTACTGGTTTTCTGGGCGTTACGCCGCCGCCCGCGGGTCGACCGCAGAACAGGGTGACAACGAGCAGATCCCGCCGTTCGCCAGCCTGAAGAAGTTCATCCCGCCTGACAAACTCTGGCCCATCAACGACGCGTGGTATTTCCACGCAGGCTCGAACCCGAAAAATGCTGCGCTAACCAGCATTCGGCGCGCCGTCGACCGCCGCTACGGGGTGTCGGCCAACGCCGAGGAGTTCGCGCGCAAGGCACAAGTCGCACATTACGAGGCGACCCGTGCCCAGTTCGAGGCGTTCGCGGCAGGCGGCTGGGACAACCACAAAATGACGATCTACTGGATGCTCAACAGCCACTGGCCGTCGT
The DNA here is from genome assembly GCA_032230775.1 of Mycobacterium sp. Classification (GTDB taxonomy): domain Bacteria; phylum Actinomycetota; class Actinomycetes; order Mycobacteriales; family Mycobacteriaceae; genus Mycobacterium. The sequence goes on from JAVXWV010000333.1 coordinate 1,265, forward strand.
TCTTCGGGCACCTGTTCGACTACTACCTGCGGCCAGGCGGGGCGTACTTCGGCGCCAAGACGGGGCTACGGCCGCTGTCGGTCGTCTTCGACTCGTATGCAACGGGCAACCACAACAACGCCAACATCACCGTCGTCAACCAAACACCCAGGGATCAAGCTGGTTTGACGGTGCGGGTGCGGACCTATGACCTGCAGGGCAAGGTGCGCGACGATCGCAGCGCAGGCAATATCAAGGTGACTCCCGGGGGAGCGGTGCAGGCGTTGACGTTGCCGCGACTCGCCCGAGATTCAAGTGTTGTCTTCCTCCGCGCTCAATTGCTCGACCCGGCGGGAAAAGTAGTGTCCGAGAATGTGTATTGGCAGTCACAGCAACTCGACGACGTCGGTGATCCGCGCAATGACTCCGCGTTCGAGCTCAATCAGACGAGTTGGGCCAACATGACAGGCCTCAACACCATGGCCCGAGTGCCGCTGGACGTCACCGCGGTGCGCGCGTCCAACCCAGGCGACAACAGGGTGACCATCCGCCTACACAACCCGTCCCAGCAGGTCGCCTTCTTCGAGCGGGCCGAACTCACCGCCACGGCCGACGGCGACGAAATCCTTCCCATCGAATACAGCGACAACTACTTGACAGTGTTCCCCGGCGAGACGGTCGAGGTTCAGGGCCAACCGTGGTCAGGGGTGGCCGCCAACTGGGTCCGAGTAACGGGCTACAACACCCCGCCCGTCGTGGTGGCCGTCGGTCAGTCCACCGCAGCGAAGTTGACCGTCGCCGTGGCACCGACTTCGTCGTCGTTGCCGCGGTAGATGTCCACCTGCACCACCACGGACCGCTTGCCCGTGCGCAGAATCCGTGCGACCGCACGCGCTGGCCCGACCTTGATGGGACGCAGATAGCGGATGAAGAGATCGGTGGTGGCGATCCCCATGCCGAATGGTGTGATCCGCGAAGCCAATTGGCCTGCGGTCACGTCCGCCATCGTGGCGATCAGGCCGCCCTGAAGCCCACCGGCGGTGTTGACCGTTCGCTCATCGACGGGCATCTCCATGGTGACGGTGCCGTCCGCCGACGGGACCTCCTGAAGGCCGAGCTGATCGAACAGCTCTCGGAGGGACTTCGGCGCTGTCATGGAGAATGACATTACCGGCCTGCCGTAATGTCGTCGGACGTGAGCGCACGCGCCGGCATCGTTGTCACCGGGACCGAGGTGCTGACGGGACGGGTCCAGGACCGCAACGGCCCGTGGATCGCCGACCGGCTGCTGGAGCTCGGGGTCGAACTGGCCCACATCACCATCTGCGGCGACCGCCCGCACGACATCGAGGCGCAGTTGCGGTTCCTCGCTACCGAGGGTGTG
>JAVXWV010000479.1:0-4438 GCA_032230775.1 Mycobacterium sp.
CGATGCACGCCGAGTTCAGTTAGCGCCTGTACTGCCTGCGGAACCGCTGCCAGCGTCGGGATGCCGACGTGTTCGATGAACACCTCCTGGGTGGCGGCGGTGCCGCCCTGCATTCCGTCGACGACCACGACGTCGGCGCCGGCGTGCACCGCCAGCTTCACGTCGTAGTAGGTGCGGGTGGCGCCGACCTTGACGTAGATCGGCTTCTCCCAGTCGGTGATCTCACGCAATTCGTTGATCTTGATGGTCAGGTCGTCGGGCCCAGTCCAGTCCGGGTGCCTGCAGGCCGAGCGCTGGTCGATGCCCTCGGGCAGGGTGCGCATTCCCGCCACGCGTTCCGATATCTTCTGGCCGAGCAGCATTCCGCCGCCGCCGGGTTTGGCGCCCTGACCGAGCACTACCTCGATAGCGTCGGCCTTACGCAGGTCGGCCGGATTCATGCCGTATCGCGACGGAAGATATTGGTAGACCAGGTATTTGCTCTGACCGCGCTCTTCGGGCGTCATGCCGCCGTCACCGGAGGTGGTTGACGTGCCCACCTCGCTGGCGCCGCGGCCCAACGCCTCCTTGGCGGGGCCGGACAGCGCTCCGAATGACATCCCGGCGATCGTCACCGGAATCTCGAGGTGCAGTGGGTGTTTCGCGAACCGGTCGCCGAGTACCACGTCGGTGCCACACCTCTCGCGGTAACCCTCCAGCGGGTAGCGCGACATCGATGCGCCAAGGAAGAGAAGATCGTCAAAATGCGGCAGCGGCCGCTTCGCGCCCCATCCGCGGATGTCGTAGATGCCGGTTTCCGCGGCACGCTGGATGGCCGCGATCGTCGGCCGATCGAAGGTGGCGGACTCGCGAAGACCCATGCGCGCCCTGGAGTCCGCCGTGTCGAAAGAAGGAGTCATCAGTAGCTCGAAGCGTTGTCGACGTGAAAGTGGTACAGGTTTCGGGCCGAGCCGTAGCGGGTGTAGGCGGCGGTGTCGTCGCCCTCGAAACCGGCTGCCTTCAACAGGCATTCGAGCTCTCTGTGATGCTCGGGGCGCATCTCCTTCGCAACGCAGTCGGCGCCAAGCGAGGCGACGGCACCGCGGACGTAGATGCGGGCTTCATAGATGGAGTCGCCAAGCGCCTCGCCGGCATCGCCCCGGATCACCAGCCGCCCGGCTTGCGCCATGAATGCGCTCATGTGGCCCACGTTGCCGCCCACTAACAGGTCGACTCCCTTCATCGAAATCCCGCACCGCGCTGCGGCATTCCCTTCGATCACCAGCAGGCCACCGTGCGCGGTCGCACCTGCCGACTGTGACGCGTCGCCCTTGACCCAAACCGTGCCGCTCATCATGTTCTCGGCCACACCGGTGCCCGCGTTGCCATTGATGATGATCTCGGCCTGCTGGTTCATCCCTGCGGCGTAGTAGCCGACGTGGCCGTCGACGGTCACCTTCACCGGCGCGTCGATGCCGACGGCGACGTTGTGTGCGCCTTCGGGATGTGCGATGACGAACTCGCCGGACAGATCCGGCGCGTGCAGAATGGCATTGACCTCACGCAGGGGAGTCGTGCGCAGGTCATACGAGGACACCGTCGCTGTCATCTGTTCCATGCGTAGATCACCTCCGGCTCCGGCTCCCAGATCTTGGCGGTCTCGACGCCGGGAAGCCCTGCCAGCGCGCGGTATTCGCTGCCCATCGCCACCCAGTCTTCGGTCTCGGCGATGACGGCGGGTTTGCACGCGATCGCGTCGCGCACCACCGCGAACGAGTCTCGGTTGGACACCAGCAGCGTGTAGAACCCATCAAAGACAGCGCAGAGCTCGTTTAATGCGGCCTCCACGTCGCGGCCGCCTGCCAGCTGCTTGGCGATGAACCGCGCTCCGACCTCGGTGTCATTGTCGCTATCGAATTGCGCACCGGTGGCACGTAGTTCGCGGCGGATCGTGGCGTGATTGGCGAACGACCCGTTGTGCACCATGCACTGCCCAGGCCCGACCGCGTAGGGATGACAACCCGCGGGCGTTACCGCAGACTCCGTCGCCATCCTGGTGTGACCGACGCCCTGCCAGCCCTGCGCCTTGGCGAGCCCCCACGCGTCAGTCAGCATGCGGGGATGCCCAACGCCCTTGAGTACGGCCATGTCCGAGCCGAATCCCGCGATCAGCGCGTCGGGATACGCGGCCGCGACCGCGTCGAGCAGCACCTCAGAAGGTACGTCTGCGGTCAGGAGATACGTGTCGCCGTGCCTGGTCACGCTGACGGCAAGGCCGAGGTCTTCGGCCTTCGGATCGACCTCCAGCACCGATACGCAACCCCGCCCAGGGGGTGACATGATCGGATCGCCGTAGACAGCGACACCGGCCGAGTCGCTGCCGCGGTCGCCCATCTCACCCCTCATTCCGGTGAGCAGTTCTCCGAGCCGGGGATAGAGCTCCGGGGTGCGCAGGTGCAACCCGACGATCCCGCACATGACTTGTCTCCTTTGACGTATGACGATTCAGAACGCGGTCAGGTAGTTGTCGATCTCCCACGGCGTCACTGAGCTGTGGTAGGCGAAGAACTCCTCACGCTTGATGTCGGCGAAGTAGCCCGCCACACCGTCGCCCGCGGCGTCGAGAACACCGGTGATTACCGGGTCGCCCTTGAACTCGTCGACGGCGTGCAGCAGCGTCGGCGGTAGCGGCGAACGTCCCTGACTGCCAATGCTTCCTGGGTCGGCGCTGCGTTTGATCCCGTCGATGCCCGCGCCCAGTGCAGCGGCGATTGCCAGGTACGGGTTGGCAGAGCCGTCACCGCCGCGTAGTTCGACGCGCGCCGAGTCGGGCACCCGGATGTAGTGTGTGCGGTCGTTGCCGCCGTAGGTCGGGGTTTTCGGCGCCCACGACGCGCCGGAGGCCGTCGTCGTCGCCCCGGTCCGCTTGTAGGAGTTGACCGTTGGCGCCACCACCGCCTGCAGCGCGCTGGCGTGTTCGAGGATGCCGCCGATGAACGCGTACGCGGTCTCCGACAAACCCAGTCCGCGGGAATCCTCGTCGGCAGGAAATACCGCAGTGCCACCACTGGTCAGCGACAAATGCAAATGCAAACCGCTGCCGGTCTTCTCGGCGAAGGGTTTGGGCATGAAGGTGGCCACCATGCCGCGTTCGGCGGCGATCATCGTCAACAGGTAGCGCAGCGTGACCACGCGGTCGGCGGTGGTGAGCGCGTCGGCGAATTGGAAGTTCTGCTCGAACTGGCCGTTGCCGTCTTCGTGGTCGTTGGCGTAGTTGGACCAGCCGAGCGTGTTCATCGCCGTCGAGATCGCGGTCAGATGGTCGTACATCCTGGTGACGCCGCGGGCGTCGTAGCAGGGCTGCGCGGCGGTATCGGCGGCGTCCGCCACAGACAGGCTGCCGTCGGCATTGCGGTGCAACAGGAAGTACTCCACCTCGGCGCCGACCCACGGCTCGAACCCGGCATCGGCGGCCCGCTGGATCAGCGCCTTGAGGATCACGCGCGGGGCGTATGGCCACGGTTCGCCGGTGACGTGCGGGTCGCAGTGCACGATCGCAAGACCGTCCTTGATGAACGGGATCGGTGTGAACGACGCGGGGTCCGGAATGGCCATGAGGTCAGGGTCTTTGGGCTCCTGGCCCATCGCGCCGACGGCGTATCCGGCGAATCCGACGCCCTCGGTGGCGAGCAGGTCGACGGCCTCGACGGGCACCAGCTTCGCGCACGGCTTGCCGCGCAGGTCGACGAACAGCGCAAGGATGAACTTGGTGCCCGAGTCCTGCGCGAGACTCGCGAGGTCGGTGCTGGCAGTGGGGCTCATCGTCGTCCTGTCTCTTGTTAAGAATCAAAGTATCACTGGGGGAAACTTGATGCAGCGCGAGAGGCCCCGACCGGCGCGGGGCGAATCGCGCCGATCGGGGCCAGTTCTTATACGCTCTGCAGTTCGTACGCGGCGTCGCGGTGCAACTTGGCGTCGATGCCGCTCTCCTCGTCCTCCGGAGCGACGCGGATGCCCATCGTCTTCTTGATGGCGTAGGCGATCGCGAACGCGACGACGAACGAGTAGGTCATGACGGCGCCTGCGGCCACCGCCTGCCTCCACAGCTGATCGAATCCGCCGCCGTAGAAGAGGCCGTTCACCTTGCTCGGCATGCCGTCGCTGGCCAGGAAACCGATCAGCAGGGTGCCGATGACGCCACCGACCAGGTGGACGCCGACGACGTCGAGCGAGTCGTCGTAGCCGAACCGCGATTTCAGGCCCACCGCGAATGGGCAGATCGCGCCGGCGATGAGTCCAAGGATGATGCCGCCGACGGGCGTGACGGCGCCACAGGCGGGGGTGATCGCGACCAGTCCGGTGATGGCGCCCGCTGCTGCGCCGACACCCGTCACGTGACCGTCCTTGACCTTTTCGACCGCCAGCCAGGCGAGGGTCGCTGCGCAGGTGGCGACGAACG
>JAVXWV010000561.1:0-4096 GCA_032230775.1 Mycobacterium sp.
GATGTCAGCCCGATTCCGGCGTCGGTTCGGCGCCGGATCTCCTTCTCCGATGGCAGCGCCTCGAGCTCACGGTTGAGCCCGTGGTCCTTCACGAAATCCTTGATCATGCGGGCGTGCACGGGCAGCATGCTGGCGGCGTTGGCGCGGCTGGTGCCCATCAGATCGTTTTGATCTACGTTGTCGGCCAGCACCAGCCTGCCGACCTCGTCGGTCATCGACACCAGCAGCGCAGTCCGGTCCTCGGCCTTGACCTTGCCCGCGGTGACCAGCGAGTCGATGAGAATCTTGATGTTGACCTCATGATCGGAGCAGTCGACACCGGCCGAGTTGTCCAACGCGTCGGTGTTGACTCGGCCTCCGGCCAAGTCGAATTCGATACGGCCCAGCTGCGTCAGACCGAGGTTGCCGCCTTCACCGATCACCTTGGCGCGCACCTGGTTTCCGTTCACGCGGACCGCGTCGTTTGCTCGGTCCCCGACGTCGGCGTCCGATTCCGTCTCTGCCTTGACGTAGGTGCCGATGCCTCCGTTGAACAGCAGGTCGGCCGGCGCCTTCAGGATCGCTTTCATCAGGTTGGGCGGCGTCATCTCGTCGACACCGTCCTCGATGCCGAGGGCGGCCCTGGCCTGCGGGCTGATCGGGATGGACTTCTGTTCGCGGCTGTACACCCCGCCGCCCTCGCTGATCAGCGACTTGTCGTAGTCCTCCCAGCTGGACCGCGGCAAGTCGAAGAGTCGCTTGCGCTCAATCCAGGATGTCGCGGCGTCGGGGTTGGGGTCTATGAAGATGTGTCGATGGTCGAACGCCGCCAACAATCGAATGTGCTTTGACAACAACATGCCGTTGCCGAACACGTCGCCACTCATGTCGCCGACGCCGACGACGGTGAAGTCCTCGGTTTGGGTGTCGACGCCCATCTCGCGGAAGTGGCGCTTGACGGCCTCCCACGCGCCCTTGGCGGTGATGCCCATCGCCTTGTGGTCGTAGCCGACAGAACCGCCTGACGCGAACGCGTCACCGAGCCAAAAGCCGTATGACGCTGCGACCGCGTTGGCGATGTCTGAGAACGTCGCGGTGCCCTTGTCCGCCGCTACGACGAGATAGGCGTCTTCGCCGTCGCGGCGAATCACATTTGGCGGGGTGACGACGTTGCCGGTGGCCTTGTCGACGTTGTCGGTTAGGTCAAGCAGCCCGGCGATGAACAGCTTGTAGCACGCCACGCCCTCGTTGCGTTGGGCGTCGCGATCTGCGGCGGCATCGCCGGTGGTGGCCGGGGGCGCCTTGACGACGAAGCCGCCCTTGGCTCCGACCGGCACGATCACCGCGTTCTTCACGGCCTGCGCCTTCACCAGGCCGAGGATCTCGGTGCGGAAATCCTCGCGGCGGTCCGACCACCGCAGTCCGCCGCGCGCCACGTGCCCGAACCGAAGGTGCACGCCCTCCACTCGCGGCGAGTACACGAAGATCTCGAACTTCGGCCGAGGCAACGGCACTTCGTCGATCAGGCCGGGGTTGAGCTTGACCGACAGCACGTTCTGCTGGCGCGCCGAATCCGGGTCGCTGACAAAGTAATTGGTCCGCAGCGTGGCCTGGATCATCGACGCGAACGCCCGCAGCACGCGATCGGTGTCGAGGCTGACGAGCGCGTCGATGTCTGCCGCCACAGCGGCGGCTGCCGCCTGCGCGTCGCGGCGGCGGTCCTCGTCCGAGGGCGTCGGGTCGAATAATGCCTGGAACAACTCGACGAGGGAGCGTGCGGTGCCTGCGTTGTCGTTGATCACCGTTTCGATGAGCGCCTGACTGTACGGAAAACCCGCCTGCCGTAGGTACTTCGCATACGTGCGCAGCACGACCACCTGATGCCATGTCAGGCCCGCCCGCAGCACCAGCTCGTTGAACCGGTCGATCTCCATTCGACCGTGCCAGATTGCGGTGACCGCGTCGGCGAACCGCTCGGCCATCGCCACGCGTTCGGGACCTGCAGGCGGCGTCGGGATGTTGGGGTGCGGCGAGATCTTGAACTGATAGATCCAGACCGGCAATCCGTCGGGACGGGTCACCGTGAACGGGCGCTCCTCCAGCACCACCACACCCATGGACTGCAGCATCGGCAGCAGCTGACTCAGCGACGCCGAGCGTCCACCCAGGTACCAGGTGAGCTGTGCGACCCCGTCAGCGCCGCGGTCGCCGAGCACCAGTTTGACCGAATTGTCCTGTAGCTCTTCGATGATCGCGATGTCGTTGATCGCGACCAGTGGCGCGAAAGCCTGCTTGTATACCTCCGGGAAGGCCGTCGAGTAGTGCTCGGCGATGGCCTGGGAGATCGAGCGGGTCTTCACCGCGCCCATCAACCGGTCGCCCCACGTCCTGGCGGCCTCGGTAAGCAGGTCCTGGATTCGGGCCTCGTTTTCGAGGGAGACGTCGACGTCCCGCTGACGGGAACCTTCTGGCAGCCGAACCGTGAAATGCACTACTGCCCATGGCGATTCGCTGACCCGCGCGGCGTAATCGATGCTGACGCCGCCCAGCTCGCGGACCAGGATGTCCTGCATCTCCAGCCGCACCCCGGTGGTGTACCGGTCGCGCGGAAGGTACACCAGGCACGACACGAAGTGGGCGAGTTGATCGGCGCGCATGAACAGCAAAGTCCGTCGCCGCGAACCGAGGTCGACCACCGCCATCGCCATGTCGAGCAGCTCTTTGGCGGATAACGCGAATAGCTCCGAACGTGGGATGGTCTGGATGATGTCAAGCAGCAGCTGGCCGGGATGGCTGGGATCGCGGTGCGCCATCGCGAGCGCGTCGTTGACGCGTCGTGATATCAGCGGGATCTCAAGCACATTGGCGTTCATGGCGGCCACCGTGAACAAGCCGACGAAGCGATGCTCGATCGCCGTTCCACCGGCGCGTTCGCGGACCACCACGATGTACGGGTAGGCGCCGTAGCGCAGGAAGCTGGGCATGGTGGCCTGCGCCAGCACCAGCAAATCGTCGCTTTCCGTGAGTTGCGGAAGCACGTCACTGCGCAGTCGCAGCACACCGAGCCGACTGGACGGATCGACCGAGGCATGACCGTCACGGACCTGGCAGCGCTGGTACCCCAGCAGCACGAAGTGTCCGTCGGCCAGCCAGCGCAACAGCGCCGCGACGTCCTTGCGGTCCGAGCCGGGGAACCGGCCCTCGTAATCGGAGTCGAGTTCGGCCGACAGGCTGCGCAGCGTGGCCGCCATCGACGTCGAGTCCACAGCCACCTGACGGGCGTCGGCCAGCACGCTGGGCAGCAGACGCTTGACCTCCTCCAACGCCTTTGGGTCGGCCGATTCGGCCAGCTGGACGTGGATCCACGTCTCGTCGATGCCGTCACCGAACTGGGCGTCCGACGCCGGCTCGATCTCCAGCAGTTCCCCACTTGGCCCGCGCCGCACCCGGAACACCGGATTCATGATGGCCTTGTAGGCCACCCCGAGCCGGTGCAGCAGCACGGTCACGGAATCCATCAGCATCGACGCGTTGTCGGTGACGATCTGCAGCGCGGGACCGAATCCCACGGGGTCGTCCTCGGCGTAGACGGCAACCCGGGTGTCGCCGAAGGACCGGTGCTGACCGAGTCGGTAGTGGGCTTCCACCAGGACCGGCGACGTCAACCTGCCCAATGCGGTCCTGTCAACCGGCGCGGTCACCACCGAGTCGGCCCCGGGCGCGTCACCGTGAGGCCCGCGGTAGGTCGCCCTGTAGGCCCGCGCCAACCTGGCGATCTTGTCCTGGCTCAGCGGCGGCGGGTCGGCAGATCCGTCGACACCTCTCCCAGTCCCAGGATTGGCCTCCATCGCACCGCTCTCCTACTCACGCTAGCGTGCCGGCGCTGGCACGCACGAGCGACACTAGTCGCGCGTCAGCCGCCGGTGGGTCACCCTGTGGGGACGGGCCGCATCGATACCAAGTCGTTCCACTTTGTTTTCCTCGTAGCCGGCGAAGTTGCCCTCGAACCAGAACCATTTGGCCTCGTTGTCGTCGTCGCCCTCCCACGCAAGGATGTGCGTGCAGGTGCGGTCGAGGAACCAGCGGTCGTGGGAGATCACCACCGCGCAGCCCGGGA
>JAVXWV010000618.1:0-3724 GCA_032230775.1 Mycobacterium sp.
AGCTGGTGGGTGGTCAGCACCACGGTCACGCCGTCGCGTCGGAGCCCGTCGATCAACTCCCACACCACGATTCGCGCGTGCGCATCCATGCCCGCGGTGGGCTCGTCGAGGAACACCAGCTCCGGGCGTGCCACCACCGCGCACGCCAGCGCCAGCCGCTGCTGCTGACCGCCCGACAGCCGCCGATAGGTCGTGCGCGCGGCTTCGGTCAGACCGAGCGTGTCCAGCAGCCATTGCGGGTCCAGCGGGTTGGCGGCATACGCCGCAACGAGATTCAGCATCTCGCCTGCGCGCGCCGCGGGATACCCGCCGCCGCCCTGCAGCATCACCCCGATGCGCTCGCGCACCTTGGCGTTGTCAGTAACGGGATCCAGCCCGAGGATCTCGATGCTGCCCGCGTCGGGCTTGATGAAACCCTCGCACATCTCCACTGTGGTGGTCTTGCCTGCGCCGTTCGGGCCGAGCAGCGCGAGGACTTCGGCGGCCGCCACGTCGAGGTCGAGTTCGGAGACGGCCGTCGTCGACCCGTACCGCTTGCTGACCCCGCGCAGACGCACGGGGACGGCCGACGAGCGCTCGCGCGAGGAGCCGACGGCACGGGAGTCGGAGGTCACGGGGATTCAGCGTAAGCGCCGGGCTTGGCGGTCTGCGGCGCCGGTGGCGTCGTCTCGACCACCTCTGGCGGGGGCGGGGGCGTATCACCGGGGTCGGGCAACTTGCGCCACGGCAGCCGGTAGTACGTCAGCGCGATCAGGGTGAACACGATGACCAGGCTCGCAACGGTCGCCAGCACGATCTGGAATAGCGTGAAACGGTCGCCGTTAGCCGTCGGACCAAAGATCCCGATGACCAGCGTTACCGCGATCGCCGCGGTGCGGAATCGTGGCGTGGTGGCCCAGCACGCCAGCGGGATGATCGCCCACAGCAGATACCACGGCTGCACGACCGGGAACAGCAGCACGGTGGCGCCCAGCGCGACGCCAAGCCCGCCCACCGGATGCAGCCGTCCGCGCAGCACGGCGAGCAGCAGCCAGGTGACCACCACCGCGATCAGGAACACGCCGATGCCACGCGTCAGCGCCAGTACAGCGGTGGTGTGGTCGCCGAGGCGGAGCAGGATGCCGACCTGGCCGGTGCCAAGCGCCAGCAGTGTCGGCGGCGACATCCAACTGCGCACCACGTTCGCGGTGCCCAGTGTGAATATCCAGCCAAAGCCGAGGCCGCTGGCCCACCCGATCACCGCCATCACCGCCAGCGCCACCGCGGTCAGGGACCCGCTTGCGATGAGCACAGCCTTGAATGTGCCGCCCCAGCGCCGCGCCAACGCCATCGTGACGAACCCCAGCGCCAGCAGCGACGGCAGCTTCACCTGCGACGACAACGTGATCAGCACGGTGCCCAGCAGCAGCGTGCCCATCGGATACCAACGTGCCCATTCCTCGCGGCCGCGCGGCCAAGCCAGCGGTTTGGGGAGCAACGGCCCAGTTGCATCGACGCCGCGCAACGCGTACTCCGTGCCCGCCAGCATCAAGCCCAGCATCAGCGCCTCGTTGTGGATGCCCGCGACGAGATGCATGAAAAGCAGCGGGTTGGCCGGGCCGAGCCACAGCGCGCTCACCTCGGCGACGCCGCAGCGCCGGGCCAGCCGCGGCGTGGCCCACACGATGAGCCCGACCCCGGCAAGCACCAGAAGGCGATGGCACAGCACCGCTTCGACGATGTTCTCGCCGGTCAGTGCGGAGATGCCGCGGCCAATCCACAGGAACAGCGGACCGTAGGGTGCCGGCGTCTCCCGCCACAGGTTCGGCACCGACAGGGTGAACACGTGGTCGAGGCCCAGGCCGGTAGCGGGGCCCACCCGGTACGGGTCCAGCCCCTGCAGCGAGATCTCGCTCTGCGCAAGGTAGGAGTAGACGTCGCGGCTGTACATCGGCGGCGCGATCAGCAGTGGCAGCGCCCACAGCAGCAGCAAGCGGTCCAGCTGGCTGCGTGTCATCCGTCGCTGGCCCAATGCGAAGCGGCCCAACATCAGCCAGGCCAGCGCCATCATCACTGCGCCCGTGGTGGTCATGGTCAGCGAAACCGTCTGGATGCGCGACGGCAGGTTGAGCAGCCGCACCCCGAACGTCGGGTCCTGCACCACCGGGCGTGCGCCTGCTCCGAGTGCCCCGATCGCCATCAATACCGTGCCGGTGGCCCCGAACAAGCGTGTTCGCCGCAGCGCGATGAGTTCGGCGTCGTTCAGCGGGGAGCCGACGGTCCGCTCGTCGCCGTGCCAGCCGGCAATCGACGTGCTGAGGGAGCGTAGGCGGGCTGCCACCAGAGCAGCGTAGCCGTCACGCCTATGGCGCTTATCACCCTAAGGGTCCCCTTGCTAGACCGGGTTTCGGAATTCCGTCACAATGGTGTTGTGAAAATCGGTCCGGAGGTCGCTGGAGCCGCGAAGGCGGCGACATCCAGCGAGCGCCACACGCGTGGCGCGATCGTCAAGCTCTTGCTGGAGGACGGACCGATCACCGCAGGCGAGATTGGCGAGCGCCTGGGCATCTCCGCCGCAGGAGTGCGCAGGCACCTCGACGCCCTTATGGACGCGGGCGATGCGCAGTCCAGCGCCGCGGCCGCCTGGCAGCACAGCGGGCGCGGTCGGCCCGCCAAGCGGTATCGGCTGACCGCCGCGGGCAGGGCCAAGTTGGGCCACACCTACGACGACCTCGCCGTGGCCGCGATGCGCCAGCTGCGGGAGATCGGCGGCGACGACGCGGTCCGCACCTTCGCGCGGCGTCGCATCGACAACATCCTCGCGGGAGTAACCAACGGCCCCGACGGTGTTGAATCGACTGCCGATAGGGTTGCGGCGGCGCTGACCAAGGCAGGCTACGCGACGACTGTGACCTCGGTGACGCCGGTGGCTGGGCCGATCCACGGCATCCAGCTGTGCCAGCATCACTGCCCGGTGTCGCATGTCGCCGAGGAGTTTCCCGAGCTGTGCGAAACCGAGCGGGAGGCCTTCGCCGAGATCCTTGGTACACACGTGCAGCGGCTGGCGACCATCGTCAACGGCGACTGTGCGTGCACCACGCACGTCCCGCTCACCGAGACCAGCACTGAAGAGCCAATAACCCTTCGGCGCACAGCCCGCGCCGAAGTCATCACAAGCAAGCAAGGAGCGTCGACATGACGACAACACCGGAGGCCCTGACCCAGGACGAGGCAATCGCCTCACTGGGTAACTACGGCTACGGCTGGTCGGACTCCGACCTCGCAGGCGCCAGCGCACAGCGCGGGCTGTCCGAAGCGGTGGTGCGCGACATCTCGGCCAAGAAGAACGAGCCCGAGTGGATGCTCGAGGTCCGGCTGAAGGCGCTGCGCACCTTCGACAAGAAGCCGATGCCGAACTGGGGCTCCAACCTCGAAGGCATCCACTTCGACAACATCAAGTACTTCGTGCGCTCCAGTGAGAAGCAGGCCGCCACCTGGGACGACCTGCCCGCCGACATCAAGAACACATACGACAGGCTCGGCATCCCCGAGGCGGAGAAGCAGCGCCTGGTGTCCGGTGTAGCGGCTCAGTACGAATCCGAGGTCGTTTACCACTCCATCCTGCCAACGACGTAGCCGCGGGAACGGCACGTTCCGCGCTACCACTCAAGGCCCGGTCCACCGGTTACGAGAAGAGCGTTGCGCTGTCGGATCGTGCTCAGCACATCGTCTGTCGCGGACGCCC
>JAVXWV010000695.1:0-3675 GCA_032230775.1 Mycobacterium sp.
GGTGAACGCCTCGACGACCTCGGCCGTCTTACGGCCGACCCAACCGCCGGCGACGCCGATCACCAACGCGGTGATGGCGAGGACCGCGAGCGCGACATAGGACACCCTGCCGCCGAACAGCACGTCGCGCACGCCGAGCTTGCCCATTGCGGCGGTCGACGGGGCGGGGGCGTACTGGGGCAACGCAGGCCTGCCCAGCGCCGCGGCGGCGCCGGGATTGCGCCACGGATCGTCGGGTTCTTCGGCGCCCTGGTCGTTTTCGGCCTCCAGTGCGCCTGCATCGGCGGGGTGCCGCTGCAGCGAGTCGCCCTCCGCGTAGGGCCGACCGAACGCCTCGGCCAGCACCCGGTCCGGCGCCTGGTCCTTCGGTGTGTACTCGCCCTGATCGCGATAGCGGTCCAGACCCACGAAGGATCCGTCGACGCCGTCGGGCCGGCCGAACGCGCGACGCGAAGCCGGATCGACGGGCGGACGCGACACAGGGCGCGGCTCGAGGCGCTCGCGCCCCGACTGGTCCAGATTGGTCACCCGTTCATCACCCTCTATTGGAGCGCCTGCAATGGCCTGTGCAGGTCGCAGTTCGACTTCGCATCCACCCTACCGGCGCTTACGCCGAGAGCGCCCTGTGTCGTCAGCTAACTGCTGCCGATCAGTCTGCTCAGGCGACTGCTGCGGAGTGTGGTGCGGGATCTGGGACAACATGCCGAGCAGGGAGCTCGGGACGACGATCGGGCAAGAATCCCGCAACGCGGAACGGGCCTGGCGCTGGGCCTCAACCTCGGTCGCACATTGCGGGCACAGCGAGAGGTGATGCGCGGCGCGCAGGTGCGCGGTCATCCGCAGCTCGCCATCAACGAATGCCGCGACGGCTTCGGTCGAGAGGTGCTCAGTGGACCCGAACTGCCGCGGGCCGACCGGCTCGTCGCTTTGCGAGGCGAACTGAGCGGGCAGCCAGGAAAACGCTCGGCGGAACACGTGTCCCGGGTCGGCCATCACCCAGCTCCTCTCGTTTAGTCGCCTCGCATCGAATGTGCTGATTTGAATGTAGCGCGGCAGCCTGTGGCCTACACGCGCGAACCGTCAGGCTGATTTGGCCGTGTCGTTCGCGTGGCTGGCCAGATAATCGCGCAGCGCCTGGCGTCCGCGGTGGATCCGGCTGCGTACCGTGCCCAGCTTGACACCTAGCGTGGCGCCGATTTCCTCGTAGGACAGACCTTCGATGTCGCACAAGACCACGGCGGCGCGGAATTCCGGCGGCAGTGAGTCCAGCGCGGCCTGCAGGTCAGGCCCCAGTCGCGAATCGTGGTAGATCTGCTCGGGGTTCGGCTCGTCGGCAGGCACCCGGTCGTAATCCTCGGGGAGCGCCTCCATACGAATGCGGCCGCGCCGCCGGACCATGTCGAGGAACAGGTTCGTGGTGATGCGGTGTAGCCAGCCCTCGAACGTGCCGGGCTGATAGTTCTGCACCGAGCGGAAGACGCGGATGAATGTCTCCTGCGTCAGATCCTCGGCATCATGCTGATTGCCGGATAGCCGGTAGGCCAGCCGATACACCCGGTCGGCGTGCTGACGCACCAACTCATCCCAGGACGGCATGGTTGTCTTGTCGCCGGTGGCATCGAACACGGCGGTGCCGGTCAATTCATCGGATGCTTCTACCCAATCCCCGTCGGCGTATTGCTCGATATGTGCCATGGACACTGGGCTGGCGGGGGCGGTTGGTGCGATGGTCGTCAGATCCTCCTCGTCATAGCCGCCATCTCGCATCGACGGCTCGATGTCGACGGCAACACGCTTATCCACGTGGATATTCCCATAACGCCAGCGTCCGCCGTGTTCCATGCGAGTAACGGTCTCCGACCCGGGTGTGGTTGGCATATGAGCAACCTGAACTCTTCCTGAGAATGATCGCTACCCATTTTTCGACCAGCGGAAACAGGTTTCTTCGGGGTGCGATTTGCCCACCCGGGCGCGGGCGTGTCGCGTCGGCGGCCCACCACGGTTAGCTACGCTGCGGGCATGGCCGGCATCGACGACGTCATCGGAGGCGGACCGCAGAGCCGCGCCGGCGGCGACATTCAGCCGCAGAGCCGCGCCGAATCGATCGTCACGCACGCCGAGGGTTCGATCTCCGAAGATGCGATCGTCGCGGGCGCCCGTGAGCGGGCCGTCGACATCGGCGCAGGTGCGGTCACCCCTGCCGTCGGTGCCCTGCTGTGTGTGCTGGCCAAACTGACCGGTGCCAAGTCGGTCGTGGAGGTCGGCACGGGTGCGGGTGTCAGCGGACTGTGGCTGCTCTCGGGCATGCGCGAGGACGGCGTGCTGACCACGATCGATGTCGAGCCTGAGCATCAGCGGCTGGCCAAGCAGGCGTTCACCGAGGCCGGCGTCGGGCCGTCGCGAACCCGGTTGATCAGCGGGCGGGCGCAGGAAGTGCTCACCCGACTGGCCGACGAGTCCTACGACCTGGTGTTCATCGACGGCGATCCCATCGACCAGCCGCAGTTCATCGTCGAAGGGGTGCGTCTGCTGCGGCCCGGTGGCGCGATCGTCGTGCACCGGGCGGCTCTCGGCGGCCGTGCAGGCGACGCGAACGCTAATGACGCCGAGGTCAGCGCCGTGCGTGAGGCGGCGCGGCTGATCGCCGAGGACGAGCGGTTGACCCCGGTGCTCATCCCCCTTGGCGACGGCCTGCTCGCCGCCGCCCGCGACTGACACTCAACGTCACACGCCGGCCAGGTCGCGAATCCCGCGGCCGATCAGCATCGCCCCGATGATCAGGAACAACACGATCATTACCGCCTTCTCGTTTGACAGCAGCCATCCCTTGACACCTACGAGGCGGGCGCGCGCGGCCTGCCCGCCGACGAGGTAGCCGGCCAGCGGCACGGTGATGGTCACTGTCGACAGTGCGACGAACGCGGCGGCCACGATGGCAGCGTTCGGGACAGGCAACCGCGCGGCGGCGATGTCCAGCCCGGACAGGAATCCCAACGAGAGGCTGGACGGGTCGACCACGCTCACCAGCAGGCCAAGCCCGACCGAACCGGTGGCGGTCAGCCCCTCCACCCGACGCGTCATAAAACTTGGCCGCGAAGGCTCGTTGCGCCGTCGCCACATCCGGGCGGCCAGCGCGATCAGCAATACACCGATCACGATCCTGCCCACCGACATGGCGGGCCGCGGGTGACCGCGGTGCGCCAGGCCCGGATCGTCGATCAGCGAAAAGATCACCATCCCGGCAGCGACGAGCAGAGCCAGACCGGCGATGCGCCCGATGACGAAGCCGACACCCTTGGCCTTGGCGTCATCGGAAACCAGGATGAGCACGATCGCGATGATCGGCAACGGCCCCACGGCCAGCGCAACGGCAAACGGCAGGATCTCCCCGATCGCATTACCCACTGGACGCCTTCCTACCGCGACACGTGACGCCGTGAAAGTACCCATCGAGATGGACGGCCGATGTCACAACGCGCCGAAATAGAGTTCCCGGTCGTTGACCGGACGATTTAGCAACCGGGAATTCTATTTCGGCGACAGTTGCCAAACCTTTACGGATTCCTGACGGGGTGCCTGCTTGACCATCCGCTGAACGCGTGTTTAGTGTACTAAACATGTGTTCAGCGTCAGACGATCGAACGGCCGTCGCCCGGATCCGCGACGCCGCGATCG
>JAVXWV010000755.1:0-2899 GCA_032230775.1 Mycobacterium sp.
TCCGCGCGGTCGCCGAAAGCGCGGGCATCGTCGTCGTCGCAGGCATGTTCGTCCCCGCACAGGAAGACAGGGCAGGAAGGGTCACCAACACGCTGATCGCGACGGGCCCCGGTGTCGACGCGCACTACGACAAGATCCACCTCTACGACGCGTTCGGCTTCACGGAGTCGGACACGATCGCGCCGGGGCACGAACCGGTCGTCATAAGCGTCGACGGCGACTCCGGCCCGGTCAATGTCGGCCTGACCCTGTGCTACGACGTCCGCTTCCCCGAGCTCTACGTCGAATTGGCCCAGCGCGGAGCGCAACTCATCACTGTGCACGCATCGTGGGGCGCCGGCCCAGGCAAGCTCGAACAGTGGACGCTGCTGGCGCGCGCCCGGGCAGTGGATACGACGGGCTTCGTCGCCGCGGTCGACCAGGCCTACCCCGGCGACGAACTCGCCGCTGTCGGACCGGTTGGCGTCGGCGGCAGCCTGGTCGCGTCGGCGGTCGGTGAGGTGCTGGCGTCGGCGGGGTCCGACCCCCAGTTGCTCGTGTCCGATCTCGACCTCGATGCGGCGCAGAAGGCCCGCGAGACCATCGCGGTATTGCGTAACCGCTGATGGCCAACGCAGTCGGTAGGGCAGAATCGCTGGGGTGACCGACCCCTGGGTTCGCCCGGCCAACCAGGCACCGCCCGTCCCACCGCCGCCACAGTTCCCGCAGGGCCCGAACCCCGGCCAGGCCGGGGTTCCCCCTCCGGCCAGGCCGGGCGAACCGCCGACGACGGACTCGTCAGTGCTTGCGACGATCAAGAACCTGTTCCGTGACCCGCTGTCCATCATCCTGGTCGTCGTCATCGTGGTCGCACTGGTGCTCGCTGGCCTGCTCGGGGGCGAGCTGTATGCGCGCAACCGTGCCGACTCGGTAGTCACCAAGGCCACCGAGTGCGTCGTCCAGGACGGCGCCAAGGCGTCGTTCGGCGTCGTTCCCCCATTCCTCTGGCAGCACATGTCCGGCCACTACACGAACATCAACATCGAGACCGCGGGCAACCAGGTCCGTCAGGCCAAGGGCATGAAGGTCACCATCAACATCAAGGACGTCCGACTGGAGGACACCGCGAACGCCAGCGGCTCGATCGGGTCTTTGGTCGCGAACATCAACTGGTCGTCCGAAGGAATCAAGCAGACCATCCAGGACGCCGTCCCCCTCGTCGGCTCGTTCGTCACCGGCGTGACCACCAACCCGTCCGCAGGCACCATCGAGTTGCAGGGGGCGCTTGGCAGCATCGTCGCCAAGCCGCAGGTGTCTGACGGCGGTTTGGGGCTGCAGGTGACCGAGCTGACCGGGCTCGGCTTCACGCTACCGCAGGAGACCGTGCAGCCGGCGCTGGACGCATTCAGCAAGCAACTAACCGACAACTATCCGCTCGGCATCCATGCCGACTCGGTTCAGGTCACGGATAGCGGTGTGGTGGGCCAGTTTTCGACCCAGAACGCGTCGATCCCGAAGGACAACCAAGACCCCTGCTTCGCAGGTCTCTAGTCCAGCCCGTCGAGGACGGCGCGGGTGCCGGACAGCCCGAGACGGGTGGCGCCCGCGTCGAGCATCGCCACCGCGTCGGCCGCGGTGCGGATGCCACCGCTGGCCTTGACACCCAACCGGTCGCCGACGGTGCCTGCCATCAGCTCGACGGCGAGCACCGATGCGCCCCCACTGGGGTGAAATCCGGTGGAGGTCTTCACAAAATCGGCACCGGCGTCCTCGGCGATCCGGCACACGTCGACCAGCCTCTGTTCGCCGCCAAACGCAAGCAGCGCGGCAGACTCGACGATCACCTTCAAGACGACGTGGTCCGGTATCGCGTCGAAGACTGCGGCGACGTCGGCCCCCACGGCGTCGAAGTCGCCTTCGAGGGCCGATCCGACGTCGATCACCATGTCGATCTCGTCGGCGCCAGCCGCTACCGCCAGTCGAGCCTCCTCGGCCTTGATCGACGAAAGATGTTTGCCTGACGGGAATCCCACGACCGACGCGATGACATACTCGCCTGTTCGGAATGACTTGGCCGTCGCGACCATCGTCGGCGATACGCACACCGCGAACACCTCGAGTTCTTCCGCCTCCTGCAACAGCGCGACGACGTCCGCCTCGGTCGCCTCAGGTTTGAGCAGCGTGTGGTCGACGAGAGCGGCCACGCTCACGCGGCTGTGGTGCGACACTTAGAAGGGTTCTTCGGTGCCGCCGGGGTTGCAGTGCGCGTCGACCATCTCCTCGTCGGAGACTACGTTTCGCCACGGTTCAAGGTTCCAGCTGACCTTGCCTGGCTGGCCCAGCTCGGCGAGCTCCCAGTGGCACATGAACTGGTCCCGCATGCCGGGCATGTTGGCGTCGGGCGAAAGGGTCAGCACCTCGGCCCACGCCTCGTCGGCGTCCGAGGTCGTGGCCACTAGCGACGCCCGCCGTCCCGACTCAGTCGGGTACACGCGCAGGCTGGACATGTCGCCCCACTTCGCCCACTGGACGTGATCGATGTACGGCGGCCCGGGCACTGGGTCGGCCGCCGCGACCGGGGCCAGGGCGAGAGACAGGGTTACAGCCGTCATCGCGGCGGCGACGTGGAAGCGCACCGGACTATCGGGACTTGCCCTGGATTTCCAGGATCTTGGGCTTGACGTCGACGAGATAGACGCCCGCGGCAACCGCGGCTATCGCTGTCCCGGTGACGTCCAACACCAGCACAAGCAGCACGGCGACTCCGAGAATCACCAGCCAGACCGGCTTCGTTAGCTTCTCGGCCGCTGTGTAGGCGTCAGAGCGTTGCATCGCCGCGTGCACGAACGCGTACACCGTTGTCACCAGCACAGCGATCTTCAACGCGAAAAGGACGTAAACCACAAGGCCTTGGAGCTCC
>JAVXWV010000766.1:0-4917 GCA_032230775.1 Mycobacterium sp.
AAGACCACCTTCGAATCGGGCGCGGCGGTGGTGGGGGTGGCCGATATCGACGCACACACATTCACCGTCAGCATCGACAATCAGGTGGTCCGCACGATGCCCGCGTCGATGGGCAAGCCAAGGCACCCAACACCGATCGGATCGTTCACTGCCCTCGAGAAGCAGGCCAGCGTGGTGATGGATTCACGGACCATCGGCATTCCGCTCAACGACCCCGAGGGCTACAGACTCACCGTCGCTGATGCCGTCCGCGTCACGTGGGGCGGTGTCTACGTCCACTCCGCCCCGTGGTCGGTTCAGTCGCAAGGCAATGCGAACGTCAGCCATGGCTGCATCAATCTCAGCCCCGACAACGCTGCCTGGTACTACGACACCGTGCACATCGGCGACCCGATCATCGTTCAGCAGTAGCCGCGTGCAGGTTCTTCGCCGTCGGTGAGGTGTCGACGGTCGCCTGATCGGGGTAGGTGCCGAGCACGCGGTCGGCGGTACCCGAGCTCGTCACCGTGAACCAGTAGTGCTCGTTCTTGAAGTGGTGTTGCCGATGGTTACGCCAAATAGCCCGGTACACAAGGCTTTTCGGTTTGTAGTCGGTGTGAATGAGGTAATGGGTCCATTCGTAGGCCAGCCCCAGCATCGAGATGAACACCAGATAGGTCAGGCCCATCGGAAGACGTGGGAATGCGAACACCGCAATGGCTACGGTCAGCGGGATGACCCACAGCAACGATTTGGTGGGTATGAAGATCAACGGAATGCTGCGCGGCTCCACGTGGTGTGCCCGGTGTTCCTTGGCAAGCAGCGAGTCGATGGTCAACCGGCCCAGCCGCTTTGGGCGCCAGTGCAGGATGAACACGTGGATGATCCACTCGAAGAACGGGAAAAGGACGAGCATCACCAGCGGCACCAGCACATCGGTGATCTGCCAGTCCCCGACGATGACACGAGCGATCAGCGCGGCCACGAACATCGCGCCAAACATCCACGGGGACGGGTGTTTCCAGAATTCACGGACGGCATCCGACAGGGTGAGCCCTTTTCGGGTGGAGCGTTCCGTCGAGGTGGTCATCGTTGATCCTCCAGATTGTCGATCGCGGTCAGCAGAGCAGTCGACGCGGGTTCGAGTAAGTCCTGCGCGGCCTTCCTGGCCCTGTCGGGATCGCCGGCGCTGATCGCGTCGGCAAGCTCGCGGTACGCCGAAGGCCTGCCGACCTCGTCGGCCATCACGGTTGCCAGCGCTTCAAGCGCGGGCTCATAGGTGGCTCGCAGGGTGTTGTACATCAGCCGGAACGCGATCGAGTCGGCGCCGTCGACGATGTGATCCCAGAACGTCAATGCGTGGCGTTGCCGCTCGACGAGATCGTCCTCGTCGGCCAGCGTCTGCAGCGCGCCGTCGAGCACTGCCGCCAGTTCCGGGCGCCGTCGACGGGCCGCCAGCTCGGCGATCTTGGGCCCATTGTGAAGCCTGGTTTCGAGGATGCTGCGCACGACCGAGAAGTCGAGGTCTCCCGCGCGGATGAGCAAGCGGGGGAGCAGGTCGAGTCCGGCATGGCGCCGGAAGTCGCGCACGGTGGTGGCGTCACCCTGCCGAACCTCCACCAGACCGGCGGCGGTGAGCCGCTTGAGCGCTTCGCGCACGGCGGGGCGGGAGACCCCGAGCACCTCGGCGAGTCTGCGCTCACTCGGCAGCGACTCCCCGGGTTGCATGTCGCCGCTGAGCACCTCGGCGACGATCTGCTCGAACACGTCCTCGGGTACGGATCGGCGGTTCACCGGTTGCAGGGCCATGCGCCCTAGGGTGCCAGCCAAGTGGTCAGAGGTCAAGTGGTCTGACCAGTTACCATTACGCCGAGGAGAGCTGCGCCTTCATCGCCTCGGCGAGCGCGACCGCGCCCGACATCGGGCGCACCATGACCGTGAACGAACGGATCGCGCCATCCTCGTCGAGCTGGATAAAGTCGCAGCCCTCGATCTGCTTGTCGCCGACCCTGGCCTCGAAAACGAGCGCGTGATCGCGGGCATCATCGGCCCCGATCTCGCGCACGTAATGGAAGTCCTCGAACACCGCCATGACGGCTTGCAGAATCACGCGTAGCGCCTCGCGACCGTGATACGGCGAGAAGACGACGGGGCTGCGAAATACCACGTCCTCGCGCAGCAGGGCGACAGCGGCGTCGAGGTCACGCGTTTCGATCGCGCGACGGAATGGGTGCACCACTTGCGTCTCCTCGATAGTCAACTACGTGAGTGAACAGCGGCACTCGAGGTGCTCAGCAGGAGGCTTCGATCCTGAACGTCGTGGTGACGGCGTTGCTTGGATTGTCGGTGAAGCTTCCGTCGGCAGACCCGGTGATCGTGTACTTGCCGCCGACGCCGCTCACCTCGGCCTTGCCGATCTTGTCCGCCCAGTAGCTGCCCGTAAAGCCGCCGATATCGTGGAAATTGACCGACTTGGCGCTGACCATGTCCCCGGTGTCGAGGACCGCGGTGAAACCCTTCGTCTTGTCGGGAGTTTCGATGGTCCACGCCCAGCCCGTTTGAGAGCAGTGCACGGCGTGCGGATTGCCGGTGTCCTTGCCGTCGATGGTCACCTTCGCCGTCTCGCTGCCCAGGGCAGGCGGCTGTGACGAGCAGCCGGCCAGTCCGGCGACGAGCACGGCCGCGGCTACCGCAATGTGTCGGATCTCCATGCCGCCCGACTCTATTTGTCTTTGCGCGCGCTCATGGGCGTTTTACCCGCGCAATGCCGCGGTGGTCGTTTCGTCGGCGGGCAGGAAGGCTTCGATGCTCAGCTCCGCGGCGGTCAGGTCCAACGCGGTGCCGAACGTGGTGACGGTGCTCAGGAACGTCAGCAGCTTCCCGTCGGACGTGTACAGCTCGAGCGGCACCGCGACGCCGCCGAGATCGCGCGTCTCGTCGAAACCCCCGGGGTACGACTCGATCTCGGCAAGCAGCATGGATAGCTCGGCCGAGCCGCTGACCGCGGCCTCACGCCGAAGCCGCTCGATGAGGTGGTGGCGCCACTGCCCGAGATTGCGGATGCGTGGCGCCAGCCCTTCGGGGTGTACGGCGATGCGCAGCGCGTTGGGTTGCGCGAGCAGGTGCGGTGCGACGCCTTCGAGCAGCACCCCGGCGCCGGCGTTGCCATGTACGATCTGCCATCCGCGATCGACAACGACACATGGAAATGGGTTGTAGGCGTTCAGAACTCGCTCAACGCCCTCCCTGACAGCGGCCATATCCGGGTCGGCAAGAGAGCGTTCCCGGTAGACCGGCGCGAGACCGGCGGCCATAAGCAGCTGGTTCCGTTCGCGAAGCGGCACGTCGAGCACGCCGGCGAGGCGCAGCACCATCGCACGGCTGGGGGCCGACCGGCCCGTCTCGATGAAACTGACGTGGCGGGCAGAAACGTCGGCCTCGATCGCGAGGTCGAGTTGGGACAGCCGGCGGCGCTGCCGCCACTCACGCATCAACGAACCGAACGGGGGGCTCTTGGCCTGCGCAGCGGTGGTCACGCGCCCAGTGTTGCGTACGACGGGGGACCGCAGCCACTACCTCTCAGGTAATTGTGTCACTTACCTATGGGCGGGCATATGCCCTGGTAGAGGCGATATTCAGGGAGCGATGGAGCCCTTCTGGGCATCTGTGGCCACATTTTGGACACATTTTCGGCCACAGAAGCCAGATCTGAGTCGAAGAGATCGGCATAGATGTCCAGTGTCATCGCAGCACTGCATCTACCGCTATCTGCTGGGGTGCAACTTATCGTCTGCGCTTCGCAGCTACGTAAAGTCGTGCGTGCGTCAGCTCCATGCGATCAACCCGGAGATCCGGGTCGATGAGCCTTTTCGCCCCGGCACGTTGGGCGGGTCTGACACTCATGCGCGCCCCGACGACATTGCGCAGAAGACTCCGTGCCCGACATGTCACACGTTCCACGCGGGTGAATGCTTCTAACGGAACGCCGAGTCTGCGCGCCGCGTCTCAAGAAAAGGCATGAGAGAGCGCAAAACTCTGGCTTGTTCGCCATCGTCGGGATCTCGGCGAGCGGGAGACTCGGCATTCAGGGGTAGGGCGATGCGTTGCGTACAACGCGCTCGCTCTGCTAACCCTCTTCGGGCCAGTCGCCGTGCGGGTCTAGGCCGCCGTCCCAGTCGTCCCAGGTTTCGTGGCGACTGTTGCGGGCGGCCACCGGCGTCGACGATCTTGACGGTTGTTCCGTCCGACTCCGCTGTGCTTGGGGCGGTTCGGATCACTGTCCGTCACAGGCACCTCCGTGTCGCATTTTGTGGGAAACATGGCTCATCGGACATGGCGGGATAGCACACCCGAGAACCATTCTGGAAGGAGCCCAGATTTGGAACCAGTCCAGATTGGGTCCATCCATCGAAGGAGTATCACCATGCGAATCAAGCTGACCCACATCGCACCACTGTTGGCGGCGGGCGCTGCCGCCGTAGCGATCTCGGCCGCCCCGACGGCCGCGGCCGATGCGACAATCGTCCAGTCGCCGGGCAATGCGCAGATCACCGCTCAGCCGGGCATGGCTGCGCAGCAGGCAGGCCAGCTGCAGCAGCCATTCGACGGGGATATGAGCGGCCTGCTGTTCCACCACGGCGGCCACCGCTAATTGTTGAGGTATTCCTCGATGGTCCACGTCGCTGGCGGGGAGGAAGGTTCGACCCGCCATGACGACGACGGACGTCCCGCCCCTTCAGATGGTTCCCGGTATCGGAGGGATGGTGGGTTCACGATGAACAGGTTGCCCCGATGATCGATATGAACAGGGGCCCATCACTCATCCCGAGGTTCTCATACCTTCGGTCGCGACACCTGCAGCCGGTCAGACCATCTCGGGCACACGCAGGTGTGCAACCGCCAACTCGAAGTCGCACTCGTCGAGCACCTCTGCGTGTG
>JAVXWV010000869.1:0-7614 GCA_032230775.1 Mycobacterium sp.
CTCTGGCCTGTTTCCGGTTCTCGTCAACATCCCATCAACATGTGTGCGTTAGGCTCCCCCGTCAGCGATAGTCCGTGCGTAACTGTCAGCACGCATCGAGGCCCTCGACGAGATGGCAGCGATCTCGCGAGTCATGCTGGGGCCGCAGAGACGTCAGCGCTGACACTGTTGACGTCATTGACCGAGGCGTATCTGAACGCCGCGGGCCTGAAGTTGTTCGAAGGTGCAGCTGAACTCGCCGCGGCGTCCGACGGAGACGACATAGCGATCCTGGCCCTCGGTGACTGGGAAGCCGAAGGAGAATGTGCAGTTGGCGGTGCTGCCCGTCCCCTGTCCAAGCGACGTGGTGGCAAGGATCTCGCCCTTGCCGTTTTTGACGGCGACGGGAGTGTCATGGCCGATGTCGGCGTATCCCTCCGCTCCCTCGCATGATGTCCCGTCTGATGTGATCCCGCCCACGTCAGCGCTGTCAATCAGGACGAAAGTCCCTGATACCGTTATTGTTTCGAGCAGATGGAAGCCTTGGGCGAATTGCGGGCAAAACGACTCGACGGCGATCTTGTCGGCCAGTAGACCTTGTTGGGGCCCGCCATCCTCTAGCTGTCGACACACCTGCCTGCCGTGGGCGAGGGCATTGGCATCAGAGTTGAACTGGGTTGCCACCCCCGCATCCTTCAGCGCTGAGAGGTAACCGGGTTCAGGCGCGGGTGCTGACCTATGACCTGACAGCAACAGCGCCCACACCACCGCTGCGACCATAACGATAATCGCGGTCACCGCGCCTGTTGCGAGCCACGTCGAGCGAATGCTCGACCGGGCGATCCGTATCTCGACGTAGTCCGGAAGCATCTGGCCGCCGACCGGGTCCGCCGATTCGGCCTTGCCGTTACGCGCACGGTTAGTCGGACGTCCGGCGACGTAGTACCGGCCCTCGTATCGTGCCGTGGGATCCGGGCGCCACCCCGTCAACGCGGATGACTGTAAAGAGCCACAGCGATCACATGTGCCGCTGTCATCGCAATCGGAGCCGCAGTAGGGACAGGTCATCGGCGGCGATCCCCGCCCATCGGTCGACAATTGCTCCGACGCATCACCGTTGGCCTTCTGAACAATGGCAGCTCAGCCGTCGAGCCGAAGCGGTCAGCCGACGACCGCGAGGCTGCGCAGACGTCTCCGCTCTTCCTCATTATCACCGTTATATAGGTCGATCGTCATCGTTATAAGGGTCGTCCGCCGCCACCGCCAGCCGGCACTCGTCAATCGACAATTTGCTGCCATGGTTGTCTGCAAGGTTCTAGCGTGAACGAATTGAGCCAGCATCATGCAGATGTGCGGACTCGCGGGAAGGGCCACACCTATGGTTGGCGTGGTGGACTTGCTGCTCGGAATCGACATGGGGACGGGGAGCACAAAGGGCCTTCTCGTCGACCCGTCCGGTGCCGTCGTGGCCTCGGCAACGTTGCCACATTCGATGCGATTGCCACGCCCGGGTTGGGCCGAAGTCGACGCCGAGGCGACGTGGTGGCGCGAGATCTGTGACATCAGCCGCACGCTGATCGCGCAGGCACCCGCCGGATCGGCTGTGGCCGGACTATGCGTCAGCGGTGTTGGCCCGTGCCTCGTGCTCTGCGACGAGGCTCTGCGGCCGCTGCGTCCTGCCATCCTGTATGGCATAGACACCCGCGCGTCGGCCGAGATCGAATTGCTGACAGAGGAATTGGGTGCCAGCGCGATCCTGGACCGGGCAGGTACTGTGCTATCGAGCCAGGCCGTCGGGCCGAAACTGGAATGGGTGCGGCGCCACGAACCCGAGGTCTTCGCTCGGGCGACGCGGTGGTACGGCTCGAACTCCTACATCACGGCCAAGCTCACCGGCGAGTACGTGATGGACCACCAGACGGCCAGCCAGTGCGATCCGCTGTACGCAACACGGCAGTTCGACTGGAATACCGAATGGGCACAGCGCATTTGCGGCCATCTTCAACTGCCGCGGCTAGTGTGGCCCAGCGACATCGTCGGCACCATCCACGAGGCAGCCGCCGCGGCCACCGGCCTCCCCTCAGGCACGCCTGTGATCGCAGGCACCGTCGATGCCTTCGCGGAGGCGTTCTCGGTTGGGGTTCGGAAACCGGGCGATCAAATGCTGATGTACGGCTCCACGATGTTTCTCGTGCAGATCATCGACTCCTACTTCAGCGATCCCGCGTTTTGGACGACGGCGGGGGTGGAGCGCGAAACCCTGGCCCTCGCCGCAGGCACTTCGACTGCGGGCAGCCTGGTGAGTTGGTTGCAGACCGTGACCGGTGGGGCGCCGTTCGACACTTTGATGGCCGAGGCACAGGCGGTTCCTCCCGGAAGCGACGGCCTACTCGTGCTGCCCTACCTCGCCGGTGAGCGCACACCCGTCTTCGACCCGGCTGCGCGCGGGGTATTCGCCGGACTTACCCTCCGTCATGGCCGCGGCCACCTGTTTCGCGCTGCATACGAAGGTATTTCGTTCGGAATCAGGCAGATACTGGACAGGTTCGACGAAGCGTGCCCCACAACGCGCACCGTGGCGGTTGGTGGTGGGCTACGCAGTGCGGTATGGGCGCAGACTCTGGCCGACGTCACGGGCCGTCGGCAGCTTGTTCCGGAGCAGGCAATCGGCGCCAGCTACGGCGATGCACTGCTGGCCGCAATCGGCGTCGGGCTGGTGCCACCCGACACCGACTGGGCCAAGATCGCCTCGGAGATCACCCCCGATCCTGCCAACCGTGCGGGCTACGACGCCCTTTACCAGACATGGCGTGAGTTGTACCCGGCCACAAGGGATTTAGTACACCGGTTGGCTGAATCGACGATGAAAGAGGACCGACGTGACCGATGACCTCGCTTCGGGATTTCAGCGCGTCGACCGCGCCTCGGATTTCGAGGTGTTCTCGAGCTGCCTGACACTGATTGACTCGCTCCCGTTCTTCGCAGAGTGCAAGCGAGAGAGTTATGACCTGCTCAACGCGACGCCGGGGGCGCCGGATCCTTGAGGTCGGTTGCCCGGAGACGAGCGCTGGCGAAGCGCGTTGCTCCGGGCGGTTCGGTCGTCGCGATCGACGGGAGCCGAGCGATGATCGACGCGGCGAGAGAGCGCCACCGTGACATCGCGGGCCTGCCGTTCGACGTCGCCGACGCGGCTCATTGGAATGGTGGACGAGCGGGTTGGGAGCCCCTGAAACCGACTTAAGGTCTGAATGGGCAGGAGTTAACCGCAGCGCCACACTTGATTATGTTGCGCGACAACCGTCCTGGTGTGGGTGTGACGGCGCCGGCTCGTATCGTCGCAAGTTTTCACAGCCCACTGGCAGGCTGTCTAAACGTACTCCCCGCGAGGGGCGTGGGGAGTACATTCGGGGCGTTGTGAGTCAGGGTTGGCCGCGTCGGCGACTGCCTCACGTTGCTTCGAGCAGAGGAGCGGCCATGTCGGACGCCACCGCAAATCCTGATGTCGCATCAGCGGGTGGGGTGGTGGCCCCGAAGCTGCCGGGCGGGACGACGCTGCCGTTTCCGCCGACACCATCGGCGAGCATCGCCGGCCGCACGTTGCAGGACTCCACCTACGCGCAACGCGTCACTCCGCCTCGGCTGCATGAGGATTCGCCCAATATTGTGATCGTTCTGATCGATGACGCCGGGCCGGGTCTGCCGACGACGTTCGGCGGCGAGGTGCGCACCGCGACGATGGACCGCATCTGCGCGGAAGGCGTTAGCTACAACCGCTTCCACACCACCGCGATGTGTTCGCCGACGCGGGCGTCGCTGCTGACCGGGCGCAATCATCATGAGATCGGCAACGGGCAGATCGCCGAGTTGGCCAACGATTGGGACGGCTACGCCGGGCAGATCCCGCGCAGCAGCGCTCTGGTAGCCGAGGTACTCAAGGATTACGGCTACAGCACGGGCGCCTGGGGCAAGTGGCATAACACCCCGGCGGAGGACACCACCGCGGCTGGCCCTTTCGAGGACTGGCCGACCGGGCTGGGCTTCGAGTATTTCTACGGGTTCTTGGCTGGGGAGGCTTCCCAGTACGAGCCGCACCTGGTGCGTAACACCACTGTCGTGGCGCCACCGAAGACCCCTGAGGAGGGCTACCACCTGTCGGCGGACCTGGCCGACGACGCGATCAACTGGCTGCGCAACCACAAGGCGCTGCAGGCTGATAAGCCATTCTTCATGTATTGGGCCAGCGGTTGCCTGCACGGGCCGCACCACATCATGAAGGAATGGGCCGATCGGTATGCCGGGAAATTCGACGACGGATGGGATGCGTACCGGCAGCGGGTCTTCGAGCGCGCCAAGGACAAGGGTTGGATCCCACAGGACTGTGAGCTCACCCCGCGTGACGAGCGAATGAAGGCGTGGGACGACATCCCCGAAGACGAAAGGCCGTTTCAACGCCGGCTGATGGAAGTGGCGGCCGGGTTCGCCGAACACTGCGACGTCCAGGTCGGTCGCATCGTCGACGAGCTGGATCGGCTGGGCTACGGGGAGAACACGCTGTTTCTCTACATCTGGGGTGACAACGGATCCTCGGCCGAGGGGCAGGACGGCACCATCGCCGAACTGCTTGCACAGAACGGCATTCCGACCACGGCGCGGATGCACATCGACGCGCTCGAGCAGCTCGGCGGCCTTGATGTGCTGGGCTCGCCGAAGACCGACAACCAATATCACTCCGGCTGGGGATGGGCGGGCAGCACACCCTATAAGGGCGTGAAACTGGTCGCCTCGCATCTGGGCGGCACCCGCAATCCGCTGGCGATCCGCTGGCCCAAGAAAGTCGCACCGGACCCTGTGCCGCGGGATCACTTCCTACACGTCAACGACGTCGTCCCGACCATTTACGACATCGTCGGTATCGAGCCTCCGCTCATCGTGAACGGTGTTCCCCAAATCCCAATAGCCGGAGTAACTTTCGCCCAGACACTGACCGACCCATCGGCGCCCGGAGGGAAGAAGACCCAATACTTCGAGATCATGGGAAGCCGGGGCATCTATCACGACGGTTGGATGGCCTCGACGTTCGGTCCGCGTGTGCCTTGGCTGCCGGGATTACCACCCGGAATCCACGATTGGACACCCGACAACGACCGCTGGGAGCTCTATCACCTCGACAAGGACTGGGCCCAGGCCCACGATCTGGCCGCCGAGATGCCCGAAAAGCTGGCTCAAATGCGCGAATTGTTCGCCATCGAAGCCGCCCGTAACCAGGTGTTGCCAATCGGCGGCGGCCTGTGGGTGCCCATTTTTCACCCCGAGTTGCGCATCACACCGCCGTACCGCGAGTGGGAGTTTCCCGGCGAAATCACCCGAATCCCGGAGTTCTGCGCACCTGCGCTCGGCAACAAGAACAACACAGTCACCGTCGAAGCCGATCTGCCACCCGATGCGAGCGGAGTCCTCTATGCGCTCGGCGGCTTCGCCGGCGGGGTCACTTGTTACCTCGACGACGGATATCTGTGCTACGAGTACAACTGTTTCATCCTCTCGCGCACCAAGATTCGCTCCGCCACCAAACTGCAGCCCGGCCCGACGACGATTGTCGTAGAGACCCGCTATGCCGAACAGCGCCCCGCCGGCCCCCTCGACGTGACCATGCAAGTCGGCCAGGAGGTCGTCGCGACGGGGCAGGTGCCGGTCAGCGCGCCACTGCTGTTCACCGCCAACGACTGCTTCGACATCGGCGTCTGCCTCGGCTCACCGGTGTCGGACGACTACTACGACAAAGCACCCTTCCGCTTCGACGGCCAGATCGATCGCGTTTACGTGGCATACACCTGACACATCGACCCTGACGAAGTCATGCTGATGCCCTGGTGATGCTGCAGCTCACCCCGAATTTCTAGGGGCTCGATTCCCGGCAGCTCCGCAGGAAGTGCCGCAGAGATGCGGCCCTTCTTCCGGACTTTCTCGCATTTGCAAGTAGATTCGCGTCGTCTCGCCCTAATACGCGCCATCAGACTCGGCGATTGCACATGCGCAAAACGGGGAATCGAAGGGCCGCCGAGCCTAGGGTCAAAGCGTGACGGAGGTGCTGGTGGAGCGTGACGGGCCCATCGTGTGGCTGCGCATGAATCGCCCGGAGGCGCACAACGCCTTCAGCACAGACATGCTGGTTACGATGGCGGATCGTGTACGTCAACTTGACCAGGACCGTGACGCCCGTGTGGCGATCTTGTCCGGCAACGGGCCGTCCTTTTCGACAGGGCTCGACGTTAAGGAGCTTGCACGCGGCGAATTGGACGTCGTCACCTTCTTCATCGCTTGGAACCGCATGATGCGGTCACTGCGGGCCCTTTCGATTCCGCTGATCGTGGCGATTCATAACCACTGTCTCGGCGGTGGAACGATGCTCACCCTTGAGGGCGACTACCGGTTGGCGAGTGACGATCTGCACATCGGCCTTGGCGCCGTCCGCCACGGGATCCTTCCCGGTACCGCACCTGAGATGCTCCCGCGGATCGTCGGCGCCGCGTGTGCGCGGCGACTTTGTCTGTTCGCCGAATACGTCGACGCCGAGGAAGCCCTAAGGATCGGACTTGTTGACCGAGTTGTGCCGCGCGAATCGCTAGAGGCCGAGGCCCGTCAGCTTGGCGAGCGCGTATCTGACTACTCACCGACGGCGGTGCGCGAATTGAAATCGCTGCTGGCGCGCGCAGGAACCCTCGACGCCGACAGTTACGACCGAGCATTCGGCGAGGCGCAGCAGCGATGCCTCGATGCCCGCGATGACTGAAGCATCCACCGAAAAGCCTTTGATAGCAGGGTGTTTCATCGCCGTGGTTGCCCGGGCGGAACACGGCCCTACGCCGCCGCCTGCAGCGTGATGTCGGAGATCTCCGTCCGGCTCTCGCCATTGGTGGTGCCCAAGGTGGTGATCCACACCAGCACATTGGATGTTTTTGTCCGGTCATGCACTGCTATGCGGTTGTGCCCCTGCTGAAGTGGCGTGGTCGAGGTCAGCTCGGTGGTGTCAGCCAACTTGGCTGGGGTTTCTGTCGGCGACGAGCGGATCTGAATTTCGGTTCCTGTGCTGGACACGTCGATCGTGACGGCGCTCAATGCGGTCGGTTCGGACAGGTGCAGCACCAGGCCCATTCCCTCGATGAAATTCGGAAACGGCACTGCGTCCTTATAGGTGACGGTGGACCATCCCGTGTCTGGGTTGCCGTCGATCGCCAATTTGGCGTCCTGGGGATTGTCCGGGGCACCGCTGGGTGAAAATACGGTCGCGCTCACCGGCTTGACGGTTGGTCCTTGGCGAGTCCAGATGCCGAATCCGTCGGTGAAGTACAGCACCGCTGCCGCGGTCAACACGATCACACCGGCGAGTGCGACGAGTGCAATCCGGACCCTTCTGGATTTCGGCGCCTCGTCGCTCGGCGATTTCGCGCGGACTCTGGACCGCCGTCGTTTGGGACGAGCTCCGGCTGAAAAGTTGACGACCGTGTCTGCCTCGAGGGTGGCGCCGTCCCAGACTCCGCTGACCTCGACCTCATCCCCGTCGGCAAGCTGACCCGCTACGAGTTGAGTTTGTATCTCGACCGGAACAGGACCACGCAAGTCATTTATTGGGTCGTA
>JAVXWV010000905.1:0-7973 GCA_032230775.1 Mycobacterium sp.
GGGGCCGCGATACGGGCTCCACCAGCAGCCGGTCGCCGGGAAGTGCGGCCAGCCGGTGCAGCAGGTCTTCGTCGAGGAGGTGCAACGTCTGCGCGACAACGATCAGGGTGTCGGGTCGTGCCGCGCCTTCCACCGCGGCGATATCGCCGGCAGCGATGACGTCAACGCCGTGGTCACGAAGGATCGTGACCAACGCCTGCGCACCATCCGGCGACGTCGACTCCGGGTCCATCGCGCCGCCGGGACGCGGGGCGGTCAGATAGGTGCTCAGCGTCGCCGCCCCGACGATGACGACCAACGCGAGCAGCACCCACCTGGCGCTGCGCCACCGCTGACCGACAGACGGCCCGACGGCCGATTCGGGGGACGTCATCGTCATCGCACCTCTGCCCAGCCGTCGGATACGGCGGGTACCGCGGCGCCCGCGTTCGACGTCGACGTACGGGACCGCAGGTGGTCGTCGAGATCGGCGATCATCCGGTAGGCGGACTCGGTTCCGGGCCGTTCACCGTAGGTGACGTCGTTGAAAGCCTCTGCGGCCCTGCTTAATTCCGCGGCGAGATGTGGCAACGCCCGTCCGGCATCGCGGGCCAGTTCGGTCGCGGTTCGGCCAGGAACCGGATCGAGCACGCCGCTCTCTTCCAGCTGTCGTGCGACGGCTCTGAGCCGGTGACGGATCGCGGCCGACCAATTACCAACTGCCGCATACTGTTCGGCGGTCGCACGGTGTTCGGCGGCGCTGAGTTCATGGTCACCGAACAGCGCATGCCCGCCGCCACGGTTGGTGCGCATCGTGCGCCGGGCAATCCGGACGGCAACCACAACGGCGATCGCCAGCAGGATCAGCAGAACACTGATCGTGAACCAGCCTCCGGGCACCGACGAACCATTGACGATCAGCTTTGTCAGCAGCTCACCGATCCAGTCCTTGAGGCGATCGATCAGCGAGGCCTTGGGGTATATCGGCTTTGCGAGTTCATGCTGCGCGGCCTCGTGAGCGGCATCGCGGTCGATGTCTATCGTCGGCACGTCAGGATTGGCGGGTCAGCCAAAGGTGGTCGGTGGAATCGGGCGGCGCACCGGGCCCGAACGCCGCGCCGGTCTGCAGCACCAGGTCGAGTGCCTCCGCGCGGATGCGGCGATCGGTGTACAGCAGCACGACAACGCCTGCCGAAAACGGTGTGGTGATGATCTGACCGATCGCGCTGCCGACCGTCAGCAGGACGAGGGCGATGAGCACCGAAACCGTGGAAGCCGCCGACATGAGCAGGATTTGGCCGCCGAAGCTGAACGGCACGGCAACCGCCCCTGCGACCAACCCGGCGACGATCTGGCCGAGCAGCCAGATGCCGAACACGCGCCAGAAGTCGTTGCGCACCAGTTTGAACGAGCGCTCGATCGCGGGGAAGATCGGGAGTCGTTCCAGCACGATGATCGACGGCGTGAAGGCCAGCATGGTGCCTACGTAGACCATCAGCGCGATCAACACCAACCCCAACGGAATGCCGACGAGGGCCGCTGCGGCTCCGTTGATGACGTAACCGACCCCGACAGCGACGCCGAACCCGACGCCGATGATCAACGTCGCGCCGATCGCCTCAAGGAGGGCGAAGCCGATCAACGCCCACAGCCGGGGGCGAAGCCGTTGCCACGCTTCACCGATGGTGATGTCTGCGCCGAAAACGGCCCGGCCGACGACCACCGTGAGCATGCCGGTCAGCAGGATGCCCGAGAGCCAGGTTGCGCCGTAGCCTGCGAGGCTCGATATCGACGAGCCGAGCAGCATCCCCGTCGGCACCTCCCCACCGCTCAGCGTCGACGTGAGCTCACCGGTGGCGGCAAGTGGACCAACCGACAAGATGAGCGCGAGAACCTGCGTGGCCACCACCACGATGGCCGTCAATCCCAGCGTCGCTTTGGGATTCGCCCGGATGTAGGCGACGGCGCCATTGAAGATGTCCGACAGGCTCAACGGCCGCAACGGAATGACGCCCGGCTTGATGGCCTGGGCAACCGGCGGCGGGCCGTATCCGGGCGGGTAGCCGTATGGGCCGTACCCCGGCGGGGGATAACCCGGCGGGGGATAGCCGCCTGGCGCGGCATAGCCGGGTGGCGGATAGCCCTGCGGTGCGTAGCCCGGCGGCGGGTAGCCGGGCGGTGCGTAGCCGGGCGGTGCGTAGCCGGGCGGCGGATAGCCCTGGTACGCGGAGGGTGGAGGCCCCTGATAACCCGGCGGGGGATAGCCGGAAGGTGGGTAGCCCGGCGGCGGTGGACCTGCCCCCTGCGACCCGCCGGCGTCGGTGCTCATGGTCACCATCCTGTCGATCACTGTGCGAATTGACAACGTCGTCGACGGTCAGCGGGGTAGGCACGGTGGCAGAAAACGACCACCGCGGGGTAGACGCTCCGCTGTAGCGTTTGCGTCATGGCGGAACTCAAAGACCGGTTGCGTGCGGACCTGACCACCGCGATGAAGTCGCAGGACAAGCTGCGGACCGCGACGTTGCGGATGCTGCTCGCCGCGATCCAGACCGAGGAAGTGTCGGGCAAGGTGTCGCGTGAGCTGTCCGATGACGAGGTGATCAAGGTGTTGTCCAGGGAGGCGAAGAAGCGCAGCGAGTCGGCGGAGATCTACACGCAGAACGGGCGTGGCGAGCTGGCCGCCAATGAGCACGCCGAGGCGCGGGTCATCGATGAGTACCTGCCAACGCAGCTCACCGAGGCCGAGCTGGCTGACGTGGCCGACACCGCGATCGCGCAAGTCGCCGAGGAGCTCGGCGAGCGCCCAAGCATGCGGCAGATGGGTCAGGTGATGAAGGCGGCGACCGCCATCGCCGCGGGCAAGGCGGACGGCGCCCGACTGTCGGCGGCGGTCAAGGACAGGCTGTAGCGCTGTGCCGACACCGAGTGTGGCCACTAGCCACTATGCCGATCGTGATTCACGGCCTTCGTACCTGAGAGACCTTGCACGACAACTCCGCCTGGACCGATAGCAAACGCAATAGGCGTGACGCGATACACGATATTCTCGGTACCTGCCGACTAAGGTCGCAGGATGGCAACGATACTGGCTTACACTGCGCCGTCCTTTGGGCATCTGTATCCAATCTGTGCGCTGCTTATCGAGCTACGCGAGCGAGGTCATAACATCGCGCTGCGGACATTGGAAGCCGGTGTCGGGACGGGTCGTGAACTCGGGTTCGCCACGCGCGCCATCGATCGACGGATCGAGGCAGTTACCAGAGACGACGAGAAGGCTCCGAACCTCCGTGCCGCACTGAAGCTCGCGTTCGACACCTTTGCCAAGCGGGCGGAGCTCGAGGTCGGCGACCTGCGTGCCGCGATCGCCGACGTGCGGCCTGACGTGCTGATCGTCGACTCGAATTGCGGCGGCGCGGCGACAGTTGCCGATGTCAGTGACCTACCGTGGCTGTCGTTTTGGCCGCATACCCCTTACCTTCGATCGCGCGGTATGCCCCCATTGGGGCCGGGGTTGCGGCCGTGGCCCGGCATGATGGGCCGCGTGCGCGACGGGGCATTGCGGCCGTTGTTAACCGGATTTGTCGAGAGGCCGATGCTCCCGCGGCTGAACAAGCTTCGCGCCGAGCTCGGAGCCGCTCCCGTCGACTCCGCCGACGCCTATCTGCGGCGCGCACCGCTGATGCTCGTCGCGGGGGGCGAGCCTTTCGAGTATCCCCATCCGGATTGGGGCGACTCCGTTCAGATGATCGGTCCGTGCTCCTTCGATCCCTCCGCCGGATTTGTTCCGGACTGGCTGGACGACATCGACCGCGACATCGTGCTGGTTTCGACATCCACGGAACGCGTGGGGAACAACAACCTGGCCCAACTAACGATGCTGGCTCTTGCCGACGAGCCGTTCCATGTGATTGCGACCTTTCCCGCCGGGATGCCTGACGACATCACGGTGCCGCCGAACGCGACAGTCCGCGAGTTCGTGCCCCACAGTGTCGTGCTGGACCGCGCTGTCTGCGCCGTGACGCACGGCGGGATGGGCACTACTCAAAAGGCCCTCGAGCGCGGGGTGCCGGTGTGCGTGGTGCCTCACGGGCGCGACCAATTCGAGGTCGCCCGCCGGGTCGAGGTCTCCCGATGCGGAACGCGTCTACCGGACAGGCGGCTGACCACGGCGCGCTTGCACGCCAAGGTGCACCGCGCGATGACCATGTCCGCCGGAGCGCGCCGCGTGGCGCAGGGGTATGCCGCGACCGGCGGCGTCGCGCGCGGCGCCGACCTCATCGAGCAACGGCTACTCGGCCAGAGAACAGTCAGCCGAAGTGCACCCCGTGCGCAGCGGTAACTCCGAGGAATAGTTGACCGTGTTGGTCGGCCGGCCACCGTAGCGGGCCGCTCGGCGGCCTTCGGCAGCGGCGCGGTCTCATCAAGCACCGCCTGCTCCACCGAGCCAGCGACGTCCGGATTTCGTTGACTCAAATGATTCACCTGACCGACGCGTTTCGGCTTCGGAGACTTCAGCTCCGCGCCGGTCGGAAACGCGACCTCCGTCACCCGCGGGGTTGAGCCGGTGGGGTCCGTCCTGTGGGCGGTTCGTCAACGGCCAAGGCTTGCGGTGAGTTTCGGCGCCACCCGCAGCACGTTGGCCGCGATGGTCAGGGCGGGGTTGAGCGCAGCCGAGGACGGGAAAAACGAGCCGTCGAGGATCCACAAGTTGGGCACGTCGTGGCTGCGGCACCATGGGTCGAGGACGCTGTCGCGAGCATCGGCACCAGCGACTGCCGTTCCACACATGTGGCCATTGGCAGTTATGCCTTTGCGCTCGGTCACGATGATCGGGTAGCCCGCCTTTCGGACCGCGCGCGATACGCGCTTGACCAACTCAACGTGCGGTGTGATGTTGTTCGGTGTCCAGTCCAAGATGGTCTTGGCACCATCGATCCGGACACGGCTCTCCCGCCGAGGCAGATCCTCGGTGGTGAGATAGATGTCCAGGCTCCGGTCGGTCGCCAACTTCAGCGCCCATCTTGGTGCCCAGGGATGCGCGCCCTTGATATGGGCGGACTGCAGCTTTCCGAGCATCTGTAAGTTGCCCAGCGGATAGGGCGTGTCCGGCCCTGCGACGTACCAGTCGTTGAGTCCGAGGGTCTTCTGCCACGCGGTCCGGTTCCGGCGGACCGGGCTGACGCCTACGAGGAAGGTGCTGTTGTGCACCATGTAGTTGCGCCCCACCAGCCCCGACGAATTCGCCAGGCCGTTCGGATGCGTTTCGGTGGCCGACCGCATCAGTATCGTCGCGGAATTGACTGCGCCCGCGCACACGACGAACGCATCGCCTTGGATCAGAATGGGCCGCCCGTTCACGACGGCCTCAGCGGCGATCACCCGTGATCCGTCCGGGTTGGTGAGCAACCGGTCCACCCTGGTCTCGATGAGGATGCGAACATTGCCCGAGCGCAGCGCGGGCCCCAGGGCGCGGTTCTCTGCTTCGCTCTTTGCGTCGTTCTGAATCGGCAGGCCGTCCGCCGCCTTGACCGCTCGCCGCTCGTCCATGGTCTGCACGTTCATGCCGCAGGCCATGTGGAAGGGGTGCAGTCCCTGACGTTTCAACGCGCCCGCGAAGCGCTCCACGGTGGGTTCGTGTTCCAGCGCCGGACGGGGAAAGTCGCACGAGCGGGATGGTTCGGTGGGATCTTCGCCGGTCCGGCCATGGACTTCGTAGAGCGCTTCTGCCGCGCAATAGTAGGGCTCGATATCGTCATAGCTGAACGGCCACTTTGGTGAGACGCCGCCGTGGTGCCGCACTTCTTCGAAGTCCGTGCGCCGGAAGCGGGACAGGCTGGCTCCGTAGAACTTGGTATTGCCGCCCACCCAGTAGTGCACCCCTGGGTCGAACGGCGTGCCGGTGTGTCCGTCGAACCATGGCTCGGCGGTCTTATAGCGCTTCTTGACGAACATTTCTTCGACACTTGCGTTTTCGGGTTCGCGTGGAAGAAAGCGCCCGCGCTCGACGACCAGAACGGACAGTCCGGAGTCCTTGAGCGCCCACGCCAGGGTGGAGCCGCCCATTCCCGAGCCGATGATCACCACGTCGGCGGTGAGGGCATCGCGGTCGGCAGGATGCACGATGGCAGTTGACCGTAGCGGGTCGTTGCTGTCCGACACGCTGGGCGGAGCGGTCATCGGGGGTCATCCTTCGGTCGACGGGCCGTGAAGGATCGTAGATTAAGGCCCACCTTGACACGGATCGGTCTGCAATCCCAGGCGAGGTGCACCGCGCTGGACATGCGCCTAGCGTCGTCATATACAGCCACTCCTATGCGGGGAAGGAGCGCTCACCATGACGATTGCGCAGCCCATCGAAGACACGTCGATCAGCGCCGAACTGAGGCTTTTGTGGGTGGAGTTGACCTCGACATGCAATCCTGCGTGCGTGCACTGCTACGCCGAGTCAGGCCTACAGGTCAGAGACCACAACCATCTCGTGGCGAACGGCACGTCACTTGTTCTGGCGGTCGGTGACGCCGTTGTCTTCGACGCAACCCGGCTTGATCACCACACCACTCCGCTCGTCGCGACCGATGAAGACGCAGAGCCACAAGGGATGGTGCTTGTCGGTCCATACTTCCTGCGGGGATCGGGCCCGGCGCGCAATTGACGATGCATTTGCCGGACCGAATGCGCGACCGCTGGAAGAACCGGCCCGATCTAGCGGCGGGCGAGGGCGCCGTGTCGTGGCACTTGCTGATGCGCGACTATCCCCAGGTTGTGAGCCTGGCCCGATCGGCTCAGCAGCGTCTAGCGGGATTCGACGGCCTGCACATGACGCCGCTGCAATGGCTGCACGTCACCACTTTGTACGCCGGACCGGCCGCCGCCTTCTCCCCAAATCAGCTGCGGCAGATGACCGACAGCGCCACCGACCTTTTGGCCGAAACACCTCCGGCCGCCGTCACCCTCGGCCAGGTCCTCTACCACCCCGAAGCCATCGTGTTCGGCGTCTCACCTACCGAGACGCTGACGGCGATCTATGACGCCGCACGCTCTGCAACACACCACGTCACCGGGGAGCAGGCACCGGATGACAACCCCGCGCACTGGCTACCGCACATCACTGTCTGCTACAGCACATCTAGCCAGCCCGCCAAGCCCATCGTCGAAGCGCTCGGCACGCGGCTGCCTAGATGCGACATTGACATAGGTGCCCTCAGCCTCATCGTCCAGCACGGCCCTGAACGCGCGTGGGACTGGAGCATCATCAGCACGATCCGCCTGGCCAGGTCAGCGCAACCCTAGCCCGACGGTCACACCTACGCAGACCTCTTTCCAGACGACCTCGAACTCGTTTCAGCCGCGCTCGACAGGCTGTTCTGTACGGTACTGCGGACCAGCTGCGGACTGGGACAGAAAAAGACCCCGACCAGAACTGCTGGTCAGGGCCTGTGATCTGCAACGACGCGAGTCGGGGTGGCGGGATTCGAACCCACGACCTCTTCGTCCCGAACGAAGCGCGCTACCAAGCTGCGCCACACCCCGCGTGAAGCCACGACAGCGTATCGCACCGGCGACCGGTGAGGCGAAACGCGACGATGAGCGCTCGCGGGATAGAGCGAACGACGTGAGCGTGGGCAACGCGTGCCACGTTGACGTCCGTTCAGAGGCGTAGATCACGACACACCGTGGGATGGAAGTGAGTTGTCGGTGGCGTTATGCACACTGACGGCAGTGTTGCCGAGTAACCGAGAATCGAGGCACGAAATGACTGGGTTGGGAGCTTCCATCTACCTGGGATTCTTCGCGCTGGCCGCATTGTGGCTGTTCTTGACCTCCGACGGACCCCTCACGGGTGGATCCGACGATCAGGGCCAGCGCCCAGAACGCTCGAATTCGACCAGCACCTCGGCCAGCGCCGAGGGATCGAGCCCGTGGCTGGCCAGCCACTCGTCGCAGAAGTAGGTGTCCGCGTAGCGGTCGCCGCTGTCGGCCAGCAGGGTCAC
>JAVXWV010000907.1:0-8037 GCA_032230775.1 Mycobacterium sp.
GGTGGTTGGCGCGATTTTCGTCGTCGCGATCGCAGTGGGCGCGACGGTATGGGAGGCGACGGGCCAGTCGTCGAGCCCGGTTCGATCCGGCGATATCTGCGTGACCGTCACGATGGCAAGCTCGATGGGCGGCGGAGTCGAGCACGCATGCGGCGCGGCAGCGCGTGACTGGTGTCGCGCCGCCTACGTCCAGCACGGCGCCCACGCTCAAGCGGTTCAGGCAGGGTGCCGAGTCGCGGGGATTCTGCCCCAGACGACAACGCCGGTCACTTAGTACGGCCGACTGCTTCTCTGACCATCAGTGAATCCTTTGATATCGCCTTCCCATTGCACCCGACGGATGCGGTTGAGCGGCGAGCGCACCATACCGACCGCAGCAGTCAATCCCAGCGCCGCAACAAGCCAGATCCCTGCGCCGTAGCCGACCGCGTCCAACCAGGCTTGCGACGGCGGTGTCGGCGGTGCGACCGGTGCCCCAGCGTCATCGACCCAGACATCGATGCGGTCACCGGCGTTTACTGCGCGATCTCTGCTCACCCAGCCGGTGTGAGCGACTTCAATTTCACCGCCTCGCGCACCGTCAGCGGCGACCAGCCACATCGCTAGCACGGTAACGCCGGTTGATCGCGGCTGGTGGGGGCGCGGGTCCTTTTCGACCACCGTCGCGGTCACGGAGTGGCGTGCCAGGGACTGCTCCGCGTAGAGCCGGGCGTGCGACCTGTAGACGCCAACGCCAGCGGCAGCGCAGACCGGAGTCGCGGCCAGCGCCACCAATATCGCGAACACGATCACGCATGCTTCCGTCCGATCGGTCCAGCGAAGCAGCGGATTGCGACCAAAGGCACGCATAATCCACCAACTCCGGCCACGAAGTGAAAAGGCGTGCATGACGACTCCTGCTGCCGTTGAAAGGCACGTGTGTCGACCGCTCAATTGTCGTCCGCCTGACTCCCAATTTTCAATAGCCCATTTGGTGAGAGAACCGCATTTAGCGGATACTCGCCCAGCCCGTTGTCGGTGCTCGAAAGGCTTGGGCAACAACGTGGTTCGGTGAAGCCGCGAATCTGCTGTGTAATTACAGCAAGGAATCTGCGAATTGCCATGGAATCACCTGAAATAACGCCGAGCGTAATTTCAGCGCTGAAATCCAGATTTAACAATTGATCATCCAATAGAAACGCTCACAGCGTAAGAATTTGGCCACTTGCGTGCGTCGATAACGTAGCAAACCGAAGGGCGGACCTGGATGAACCCGTATCCCGATTGGCTAAGCCCAGGAGACAACGCCTGGCAGTTGGTTGCCGCAACTTTGGTCGGCCTGATGAGCATCCCGGGCATTGCGGTGTTGTACGCCGGCATCGTCCAAAAGAAGTGGGCCGTCAACACGATGCTGATGGCCTTCACCGGGTTTTCTTTGGTCTTGGTGGTGTGGGTGCTGTGGGGCTTCAAGATGGGCTTCGGGGATCCGATGAAGCTCGGCCCGGGCATCCTAGGGTCCTTCGTAGGCAATCCGCGCAGCATCCTGGGCACCGCCAACCAGGGTCAAGCGGTCATCCCACTACTCGACGGTGCGATGCCGAAGTTCCGGTTCTCCGAGAGCACGCTGGCGTACTTCCAATTCGTGTTCGCCGCGATCACCCCACTGTTGTTCCTTGGCAGCGTGGTGGGCCGAATGAACTTCAAGGTTTGGCTGATCTTCGTGCCGTTGTGGTCGACGTTCGCCTACTCGATCAACGCCTTCCTGGTGTGGGGTGGCGGCTTTTGGGGTCAGGCGCACGCGGGTGCCAGCAGCTTGTTCAGCACCGGCGCGCTGGACTACTCCGGCGGGTACGTGATCCACCTGGCCGCCGGTGTCAGCGGGTTCGTCGCCGCCGCGGTGATCGGCCCGCGATTGAACCGCGACCGCGAACGCGCGGTGCCGAACAACTTGCCGATGGCCGCCGTCGGAGCGGGCATCCTGTGGCTGGGGTGGAACGGGTTCAACGGCGGCGACCCGTACTTCGCGGGTACCAACGCGTCGCTGGCCGTGCTCAACACCAACCTCTGCACCGCGGTGGCACTGCTGACCTGGGTGATTTGGGACATCTTCGCCAGCCGCGAGCGCAAGCCCACCTTCCTCGGCGCGGTCAACGGGATGATCGTCGGCCTGGTCGGCATCACTCCCGCCGCAGGCTTCGTCAACAGCTTCGGCGCCATCATCATCGGCGTAGTGGCGTCCTCGCTGGTGTGGATGTCGTGGAACTGGCTGGGCCGCACCAAACCGTTCAAGAAGGTGGACGACACCCTCGGCGTCATCCACACCCACGGTGTGGCGGGCCTGATCGGCGGTCTAATGGTCGGCGTGCTCGCCGACCCGAACGTCATCATCTACCTCGGCAACGGCAAGGACGTCAACGACGTCACCGCATCAGGTTGGCTGTGGGGTCATCACCCCGCACAAATCCTGGTCCAACTATGCGCCGCGCTCACCATCATCGTCTGGGATGCCTTCGTCACGTTCGCCATCCTGAAGATTCTCGGTCTGTTCATGAAACTGCGTGCCCCAGACGAGGTCTTGGAACAGGGCGACATCGGCGTGCACTCCGAGGAGGCCTACCCGGACGAAGACCTTGTCACCGGGCGGCTAGACGGAGTAAAGGCCTGATGACATGAAGCTGATTACCGCAATCGTGAAGCCGTTTACGGTCGCGGACATCCGCACCGCCGTAGACGAGGCCGGCGTGCACGGCATGACCTTCTCCGAGGTCCAGGGCTACGGACGCCAGAAGGGACATACGGAGGTATACCGAGGTGCCGAGTACCAGGTCGACTTCGTTCCGAAGGCGCGCATCGATGTCGTGGTGGACGACGATCACGTCGACGTCGTGGTCGCAGCCATCATCGGCGCCGCGCGCACCGACAAGATCGGCGACGGGAAGGTCTGGGTGACGCCTGTCGAGTCGTTGGCCCGAGTGCGAACCGGAGAACGCGACGCCGAAGCCCTCTGAGGGGGGCCGGGGCCGCGCTGGTGCCGCCGCCGTGGGCGATGCGCAGCTCGCTGTCGGTCAGCGTCCGGATGCTCTGCCGGCGCAGGGCCAGCTTGTTGCGCTTGGTCTTCACGATGTCTCCTGTTTGTGGTCACGACCCCTGGTTGGCCGCTCTCACGAGAGAGCATCGGAACCTGCGCTTGGAACTTTCTCGGGGACCGGTGGGCTTGGACCGGCGAATGGGGTGATGGGTTTACAGTCCATCCCAGAGGAGAAACCCGATGAACCGAGAGCGTCTGAGCTGCCTTGTCGGTTTGTGTGCCCCGTCGCTTGCGATCGCCCTGTCGGTTTCCCCGACTGCCTCCGCCGACCCTCCCTCCTGGAACGGCGAGTACGCGATCACATTCATCGTTGGCCCAAAGTCCGGCACCAGCATTGCGGCCGGTCAGCCTGAGGG
The DNA here is from genome assembly GCA_032230775.1 of Mycobacterium sp. GTDB lineage: Bacteria > Actinomycetota > Actinomycetes > Mycobacteriales > Mycobacteriaceae > Mycobacterium. The sequence goes on from JAVXWV010000907.1 coordinate 3,424, forward strand.
GCAGTACACCGATATGTACGCATTCCGATCGAGCTGTATGAGCGGTGAGTGCACCGCCACGATCATTAGCGGCCCTCCGCCGAGGAACCCGACGGTTCCGCAACCGGTTCAATTCACCTGGGACGGGTCGTCCTGGAGACAAGTCAGCGATTTCCAATGGGACTGCATGATGCCCGACACCACGATCCAATGGAATCCAGCCCGAGCTGATGTGCGCTATACGCCGCAGCCCGACGGGTCACTTACCGGCACCTTGCACACCGAGATCTTGAGCGGTGCGTGCCAGGGCACACTCGACATCAACATGACGGCGGAGCGCGCTTAGTTGCCCCGCCAGAGTCATTTGCGTTTGCCAGAATCGTCGAGGCGGGATGTCCTGGCGATTTGGCTGGTGTAATGACGTTCGGTGTTCCGAGCCGCTGCCGGATCAGCGGGTTTCCAAGAATCCGCCAAGCCGTCCGGCGCACCCTCCACTCAACGGCCCGCCGGGGCCGACACCAGTGAGGGGCGCACCATGAACCGAAAGTCGAAGCACGTAATCGTCGGGCTGACGACGACTGTGTTGATGTCCGGCGGACTGGGTCTGGCCGGTATGGGTCTTGGCGCTGGCGCTGCCCAGGCAATCCCCATAGGCGGCGATCAATGGTGCCCGGGCCAGCCGCCCCTCCGCCCGGAATTGATGCAACAGCTTGCGCAGCTGCCTGGAGGCTTGAGTGTCTGCCAGGACTGGTACTTCGGCCCCGATGGGAATGGAGTCGGCGGAGATCCCGGCCCGGGAAAGCCGCCGAACATGTTCCCGCTGCAGCAGACGTCTCCGCCTGCACCATGGACGCCGCCCGCGTACTGCCCTCCGTGGGCCACGATCTTCAGCGGCCCTGCGGAGTGCGGCGGCCTCTGATTTCGGGTAAGCCGACAACGACGTCGAGCAGCCCGTCGGTAACTGGTGCCTCCTAGCAACTCATTCGGGCCACAACTTCCGCTGTCACCTTCAGCGCGGGTCTCACATGGGGATCGGCTCGTCGACATGGCGTGCGTGCCCACCACCGGGTGCGGAGCTCAAGGTCTTGGACTTCCTGCTTTCGGTGTTGCGGCCATGGAAAGCGACTGCGCTGCCCAGAGATGCTTACCAGACGGATAGGAAACCCTTCCCTGTCGGCAAGCGGAGTCTGCCGTCCCGGCGATTACGAAATCGCTTGCCACACCTCATCATTTCAGTCATGACCAACGTCAGCGCGCTCCCGAAGAGCGGCATCGTCGTCTACCTCGGTGACCGCCGAGTCAAAAACCTCGCCACGAGCGCTGCGCTCACCTAATCCGATCGGAAACACCCACCGTGACCAAAACAGACACTCTGCTCGTGTTCGACGAGACCGTTACCCGCGCCGGCGTCGACGGATGGATCCGGCACCTGGAATCCGCCGGCGCACCAGCCGAGACGTACCGGCTGGGCGGCACTCTTGTCCTTCCGGTATCCGATGTGGACCTCATCCGCACGGCGGGGCCGGAGCTTCCTGCGCCCACCCACAAAGTGCCGAGGAACGGTGAAGCTTGGTTGGGGCGCAAGGAACTGCGGCCCAGCGGGACCGTGGTCTCCTTCGGACCGACCACGATCGGTGACGGTTCCGTCGCGGTGATCGCCGGACCGTGTGCGGTCGAATCGCCGGAAACGACGTTGGCCACCGCGGCCGTCGTCGCCGAACACGGCGCCGTCGGCCTCCGGGGCGGCGTTTTCAAACCGCGCACCTCGCCACATTCTTTCCAGGGCCTCCAGTGGGACGGCCTTGACCTGCTCGCCGAAGCCAGAGAGACGACCGGCCTGCCTGTCGTCACCGAGGTCGTCGACCCGGAGCACGTCAAGCGGCTGGCCGCGGTGGTTGACGGGCTCCAGATCGGGGCCAGGAACATGCAGAACTTCGCGCTGCTGACCGCCGTGGGCCAGAGCGGCCTTCCCGTCATCCTCAAGCGCGGCTTCGGCTGCACCGTGGAGGAAACTCTCGCCGCCGCCGAGTACCTGCTGCTCGAGGGCAATGACCAAGTTGTGCTGTGCGAGCGGGGCATCCGCACGTTTGAGCCGTCGGCCCGCTTCACACTCGACCTCACCGCCGTCGCGCTGTGGAAGCAGCGCACCCACCTACCCGTCATCGTTGATCCCAGCCATTCGGGGGGCAAGCCAGAACTGGTCGAGCCGCTGTCACTTGCCGCGATCGCGGTCGGTGCGGACGCGCTGTTGATCGATGTCCACGTCCAGCCGGAGCTGGCGAAGTGCGATGGCGCCCAGGCGATCCGCCCACAACAGTTCGCCGACCTGATGGGCCGGCTCGCTCCGGTGGCGGCCGCACTCGGCCGCCGCATGAGCGGCGCATAGATCGGAGCCTGGGGTGTTCACTGAGAAACTGCATCTGGCGATCGTCGGGCTTGGCCCGCGCGGTTTGTCTGTCGCAGAACGCCTCTGCGCAAATGCCGAGTCGCTTCTGCCGCTCGGGCGCGAACTCGTCATCCACATCATCGACCCGCATGTGCTCGAGGGCGGCCAGGTTTGGCGAAGCTCGCAGGACCGGGTGCTGCTGATGAACACCGTTGCCTGCCAGGTGACCGTGTTCGTCGACGACACCGTCGACTGCGACGGGCCGGTGGTGACGGGCCCGAGCCTCTACGAGTGGGCCCGCTCGATCGCCTTGGTCGGCAGCCCGAACGTGCCGGAGGCCGTTCGAGCCGAAGCCGTCGCACTCGGGCCGGACGACTATCCGTCCCGCGCGTTCTATGGGAGCTATCTACAGTGGGCGCGCGATCGCATGATCTGGACGGCGCCCCCCGCTGTCAGCTTCGAGTCGCATCAGGCGACCGCCGTCGACGTTCGCGACACCCCAAATGGCTTGCAGGAAATCGTATTAAGCACCGGGGAGACCATCGGCGACTTGCAGGCCGTGGTGCTCGCACTCGGCCACATGCCGCATCACCTCGGCGAGTCCGAAACCGCCCTGAGTCAGTTCGCGGACCACAACGGCCTGCGGTACATCCCACCGAGCAACCCGGCCGATGTGTCGCTGGACGCCATACCCGCTGGCGAATCGGTGATCTTGCGCGGATTGGGCCTCAACTTCTTCGACTACATGGCGCTGTTCACCATCGGCCGTGGCGGCACGTTCGTTCGCGAGTCCGACGGCACGTTGACCTACCTTCCTTCGGGACGGGAGCCCAAGCTGGTCGCTGGGTCTCGGCGCGGAGTGCCGTACCACGCCCGCGGCAAGAACGAGAAGGGGTCGGCCGGCAGGCATGAGCCCCGGTACGTGACCGCCGACGTGATCGAACGGTTCCGGGCCCGCGCCGACGCGGGGGCACCCGCGGACTTCCGTCGGGACATCTGGCCGATGATCGACCAGGAAGTCCGCACGGTGTACTACGCGACGCTGGTGCGGGAGCTTCGATGCGTCTGCGATGCAGAGGAATTCACCGCCATGTTCGCGACTGCGGAGCCCGCGGCGGTGCCGATCTTCGGTGACCCACTGGCCGTCGAGGAGAGCGACGCGCAACGCACCGTGCTCGCCAAGTTCGATATCGACCCCGACCAAGCTTGGGACTGGCGGAAGATCGCGGCGCCATTCACCGACGACGACGTCTCCTCGACCCAACGGTTCCGCACCTGGCTGCGGTCGTATCTCGACCTTGAAGTCCAGGAGGCAGGCAAGGGGAACGTGACCGGTCCGCGCAAGGCCGCCCTGGATGTTCTGCGGGACCTGCGCAACGAGATCCGGTTGCTCGTCGACCATGGCGGCGTGTCCGGCGACTCCTACCGAGACGAACTGCAGCGCTGGTACATGCCGCTGAACGCCCACCTCTCGATCGGGCCGCCGGCAGAACGCATCGAGCAGTTCGGCGCCCTCATGGATGCCGGTGTGCTCGAGGTGCTCGGCCCGGACGTGCGCGTCGAGTGCTCGGACGGCGGCTTCGTCGCGCACTCGGGAGCCTGTCCGGACCTCACCGTGCGGGCCGCCACGCTGATCGAGGCGCGCCTGCCGGAAACCGACCTGCACCGGACGACCGACCCGCTGCTGCGCACGCTGCTGCACCGGGGCGAGTGCCAGCCGTACCGCATTCCGATCCGCGGCGGTGGTCACTACGTCGCAGGCGGTGTCGCAGTCACCCGGCGTCCGTACCGGCTGATCGACGCTGCGGATCGCCCGCACCCGCGGCGCTTCGCGTTCGGCGTGCCCACCGAGTCGGTGCACTGGGTGACCGCGGCGGGCATCCGCCCTGGCGTCAACTCCGTGATCCTCGGTGATGCGGACGCCATCGCCCGGTCCTGTCTGAGCATCGCGGCGGAGCACCGGCGGCTGTGGCTGCTCGCCGCCGATCGCGGCGACGTCCAACTGACAGAGAGGTCGGCGTAATCACTGTGGACTACGGAATTCTGGCGCCCGCATGGGCGGGGACGGGCGCGGCTGACCTCGTTGACGACAACGCGTTGCTTACCGCCATGCTCGCCACGGAAGTGGCCCTCGCCGAGGCGCAGGCCGAATTGAACGTGATTCCAGCGGGCGCGGCGGCGGCCATCAGGGCCGCCGCCGTGCCTGCGCACATTGACCTCGCGGTTATCGCTGCGGGAGTGCGGGAGAC
>JAVXWV010000079.1:0-2723 GCA_032230775.1 Mycobacterium sp.
CTGCGCGTCATCACCAGACGCATGCCAAACCTCAGGCGTACCGGTCCCGCCCCGTGGCGCCCGCCCACCGAATTATCCGGTCCGACAACACTTCCGGTCGAATTCCAAGCCGGCCACTAACCTTCCTGCCCGACCGATCATTCGTTGTCGATGTTCCTGCTCGACGAGGAGGGGCCCAGTTCGTCTACCCGCGGTTGATCCGCTCCCCTACTTTCGGCAATCCTCAACGGGGGGAGAACCAACCGGTGTCGGCCGATGACCGCGAACCAGACCACCGGGGCGCGCATCGGTCAGCTCACCTTCGGTGACCACGGCCTGTCCCAGCACCAGAGTCTCGACGTAACCGTCCGCGCGCTGGATCAACCGACCCGCACCGCCGGGCAGGTCTTCCACCCGTTCTGGGTAGTGCAGCCCAAGTCGGTCCAGGTCGATCAGGTTGATGTCGGCACGTCGACCGGGCGCGAGCACGCCACGATCGCCAAGCCCATAGAAATTGGCGGGATCACCGGTCAACCGGTGCACAGCGGTCTCAAGAGTTAACCCCGGCCCCCTGGTCCGTCCACCGACCCAGTGCGAGAGCAGATACGTGGTCATGCTGGCGTCGCAGATGATCCCGCAGTGCGCCCCGCCGTCACCCAGACCCTGCAGGCTCACCGGATCCGACATCATGTCGTGCAGATGGTCGTAGTTATTACCCGCGTAGTTCAGCAGAGGCAGCAGCAGAAATTCGCGCCCGTCCGCACCTAGCAGGATGTCGTAGGCGACCTCCCACGGGTCGCGGCCCTGACGTTCGGCGATTGCGGCGACGCTGTCCTGGGCCGCGGGTTCGTAGTCGAGCGTCTCACCGAGTGGATACAACCGCGCAAAAATGCGCCTGTTGCTGAGTTGGTCGGCTGATGGTTCGGCGGGCGGATCGGGCTGCTCTGCCAGGATGCGGGAGCGGACCGCCGGATCGCGGAGTCGCTGCACCCGCTCGGCGAGTGGCAGGTCCATCAGGGACCGGTAGGTAGGCCGGTGCCGGAAGGGATTCATCCGTGATTGATGGCCCATCAGCATGCCGAAGGCGCGGCAGGCTACCTGTGGCCGGATCACCGCTCCCCCGGCGTTGGCCTCATGCACGGAGGCAAACCACGTCCGCCAGTCGTGTGGATCCTGCTCGTTGACCATCGCAAGAAACGTCAGGGGTATCCGGTGCTCGCGGCCCAGTCGGGTGATCCACTCGATTTCGGCATCGATCGAATGCCGTTGGTCGCCACCCATCGCACCGCCGACTCCGGCCGGAACAACTTGCAGCACACCGGAACCCACCTTCGCCATAACGGCCATGAGCGCGGCGAGCTCCGCCTCTTCCGAATAGGTGCCCGGCACGGGATCCCCCGATGCGCTGCGGTGCCCGGCCGTGCGACCGAACGACATGCCCAACGCCCCGGCTCGCAGGCCGCCGGCAACAATCCGGCTCATCGCATCGATATCCGCGGCGGTCGCAGTGTCCTGGGCGCGATCCCCCATCACGAAGCCCCGGACCGCCGCGTGTGGAATTTGGGCTCCGACGTCGACTGCCCTGGGCATCCGCTCCAGGGCGTCGAGATACTCGCCGAATGATTCCCACTCCCAGGTGATGCCTTCGGTGAGGGCAGACCCCGGAATGTCCTCGACGCCTTCCATCAGGTCAATCAGCCAGTCGTGCCGATCGGGCCGCACCGGCGCGAAGCCGATGCCGCAGTTACCCATGATCGCGGTGGTGACGCCGTGCCAGCACGACGGAGTCAGGTGGGGATCCCAGGTGGCCTGCCCATCGAAGTGGGTGTGCACATCGACGAAACCGGGTGTAACGGTGAGCCCGTCGGCATCAACCAAGCGGCGCGCAGTTCCGTCGACACGGCCGACCTCCACGATGAGACCGTCGCGCACGGCAACGTCCGCGGTGCGGGCGGGGGAACCGGTGCCGTCCACCACGGTGCCACCCCGAATGATCAAGTCGTACATGATGACGCCTCCGGGTGTGACCACTGCCGCCAACCACTGCCGCGTGATCGGTATTTCAGCAATGATAGCAAGGTTAGGTGCCCGAACGGCACCCGCCGCGGCAGTCGGTCATCTCGTCAAGAGCGCTTAAGTCATGCTTGGGTCATAGTGGTGTAATCCTTGTCATCTCAACCAGATTCGAGTCCGAGGATGAGTCGGCCGCGGCTGATGTGATCGACTGTGCGCGCCATTTTGGCGAGCAAGTCCGCCGCCAAGGCCATAGATCTATTTCCCAATTCGATCGGAATATGTGTTGTGGCGAGTGTTCGCCTGCTACAAGTTTTTGCAATACCAGGCATTGCCCGGCGGTTGCCGCGGTGCCAGGCTGGCTGAATGACAGAAGCCGAAGGGTTCGTCGACCAGGCCGTGGTTGGTCTTGCCGAACCTCAACCCATGTATAAAGCGCTGCGCGAATCGGCACCGGTGTTCCGGTCGCCGCAGGCGGTGGTTCTCAGCCGGCTCGTCGACATCGAGATGGCCCTCAAGCGGACCGACCTTTTCTCGTCGAACATGGACGCGGTCGACCTCGGCAATCTGCGCCCGCTGATCCCACTGCAGATCGACCCTCCCGACCACGCAAAGTACCGGCGCATCCTCGATCCGCTGTTCACGCCGCGAGAGATGGCCCGACGCGAAACGCAGGTCGCGGAGTTGGTGAACGAGATGATCGACCGCTTCGCCGACCGCGGCGAATGCGA
>JAVXWV010000088.1:0-3531 GCA_032230775.1 Mycobacterium sp.
TGCCGCCGACGTTGAGCTGCATGGTGCGGTCCAGCTGCACGCCGCGGTCCTCGAACAGCTTGGCCATCACGCGGTGGGTGATGGTCGCGCCGACCTGGCTCTTGATGTCGTCGCCGACGATCGGCACGCCTGCGTCCTCGAACTTCTTGGCCCACACCGGGTCCGACGCGATGAACACCGGCAGCGCGTTGACGAACGCCACTCCGGCGTCGATGCAGCACTGGGCGTAGAACTTGTCGGCCTCTTCGGAGCCCACGGGCAGGTAGGACACCAGCACGTCGACGTTGTTGTCCTTGAGCACCTTGACGACATCAACCGGCTCGACGTCGGACAGCTCGATGGTCTCGGCGTAGTACTTGCCGATGCCGTCCAGAGTCGGGCCGCGTTGCACCGTGATGTTGGTCGGCGGCACGTCGGCGATCTTGATGGTGTTGTTCTCCGACGCGAAGATCGCCTCGGAGAGGTCGAAGCCCACCTTCTTGGCGTCGACGTCGAACGCGGCGACGAACTTGACGTCGCGCACGTGGTACTGGCCCAGACGCACATGCATCAGGCCGGGAACCGTCGCGTGCTCGTCGGCGTCGTGGTAGTACTGCACGCCCTGCACGAGCGAGGACGCGCAGTTGCCGACACCGACAATCGCGACCCGGACCTCGGTGTTCACAGTCATGGACGTTCTTCCTCTCGTGCTGATGGGGGCTATTTTCGGTAGATCTACGGCTGCTCGGCGCGGCCCTGTGCCGTTCGCTCCGCCGCTATCAATTCGTTGAGCCATTTCACTTCGCGCTCGCTGGACTCCAACCCGAGCTGGTGCAGCTGTTTGGTGTAGCGATCGAGCGAGCTGCTGGCGCGCGCCACTGCTTCACGCAGACCCTCACGGCGTTCTTCCACCTGACGACGGCGGCCCTCCAAGATCCGCATCCTGGCCTCGGCCGGTGTGCGGTTGAAGAAGGCGAGGTGCACGCCGAACCCATCGTCCGAAAAGTTCTGCGGACCGGTATCGGCCACCAGTTCGGCGAAGCGCTGCTTGCCAGCGTCGCTGAGCCGGTAAACACGGCGCGCGCGGCGCATCTTGGGGATGCCGTCAGGTGCGGCGTCCTCGACAATCAACTCGTCGGCCTGCATACGCCGCAGTGCCGGGTACAGCGAACCGTAGGAGAACGCGCGAAAGGCGCCGAGCAGTCCCGTCAGACGTTTGCGCAGCTCGTAGCCGTGCATCGGCGATTCGAGCAGAAGGCCCAGGATGGCGAGCTCCAGCATCGAATCACCTCCCTGAAAAGAAACTTTGCTTGACCGCTACGACGGTTCGACACCTCGCGCCATAGTATCGCGTCGATATATTCGCCGCTACATCGGTGAGGCCGATCATTCCGATCGACCGGCGTCGCCGCAGGTCAGTCGATCGCCGAGTCGATGCGCTTGATGGTGCCGTCGCCGGCGAACGTAATCGCTCCGCTCCCGAAGTCGCTGGACACACTGGCTCGCAGCGTCAATGCGCCGGGGGTCACCGGATCACGGCTGGGGTCGATGCTGAGGTACGTGTTGCCCGGCTTGACGTCCTTCTGTTGGAGCCCGACCGTTTCGGCCGCGCCCCGCAGAATGCCGACGGTGGTCTCGACGTTGAATGCCGAGAGATCCACGAGGACGTCGTCTCCGTCCTTGGCCGACGCCGAAGGATCGTCGAAACCACCGCGATAGGTGTAGCTCAGCTTGCGACGATCGTCGGAGGGATCCGCCCGGGACAGCACGGCGTACTCGGGGTAGATCGTGAGGCTGTACCCCTTGGTGTCGCCGAAGCGTTGGCGCATCTGCTCGAGCAGACCGTTCAGACCACCCAGCGATTGGAGTTGCTTTGGTGGCGTCAACACCTTTGCGGGGATGCCGTCGGACTTGGCGCCGGGATCGGAGGTGAAGCTCAACGGCGACGGGGTGTTGCCGTACAGCCCCCAGCCGATCGCGACGCCGAGCAGCACCAACACGCCGGCGACCGCCGCGCGCATGCCCCACCCACCGCCGGTGCCGACACGCCCTGGCTTCTTGAGGTCGGGCATCTTGACGGGCGCATTCGAGTTCTGCAGATCGGAGACGAGGCCTGCGAGTTGGCCGAGCGTGGTGGCGGTGGTGGCAGTCGCCACCCGCTCCCGATGCTCCTCCATCGAGAGCTGCCCCTCGGCCAGTGCACTGTCGAGAACCTGACAGGTGCCGTTCCTGTCACTGTCCTTCGCCCGGGTTCCCGCCGTCTGCCGCTCTGCCACGTCGATGATCGTAAGAGTTCGGTTGCCATCGGCGCAGACCAGATGCACATCGTCGAAGTGTGGCGGCGTAGTCACGCCTCGGCGGTCGGGAGGCCGACGTACTCTGGTCACCGTGCGACTGCAGCGACAGGTGGTGGACTATGCGCTCCGGCGTCGGTCCCTGCTGGCCGAGGTCTACTCGGGCCGCACCGGCGTCACGGAGGTCTGCGACGCCAATCCCTACCTGCTGCGGGCCGCGAAGTTTCATGGGAAGCCCAGTTCGGTGATGTGCCCGATCTGTCGCAAGGAACAGCTCACCCTGGTGTCGTGGGTGTTCGGTGATCATCTGGGCGCCGTGTCCGGTTCAGCGCGCACCGCCGAGGAGTTGGTCTTGCTGGCGACCCGCTACGACGAGTTTTCGGTACACGTGGTGGAGGTATGCCGCACCTGCAGTTGGAATCACTTGGTCAAGTCGTATGTGCTCGGCGCCGTCCCACCGCCCAAGGGGTCGCGCGGCACGCGGACGGCGCGCGGTCGGGCGCGAACGGCCAGTGAATAGCGAAGGGCGCCAGGACCGGTCAGCCAATGATGCCCGCGGGGGACGCGCGGCTGGTGGCGTGAACCGGCCCGGCGGCGCAGCCCCACAACATCGTTCGGACGCGCCGCCGCGGCACCGCGCCGCAGGAGTTCCGCCCGACGACCGGTTGACCGCAGTCATGCCAGCGGTGCGGCCCCCCCTGCCCGCACACCTTCGTGATCCGATCGACGCCGTCAAGGCAGCGCTGGACGGCACTCCGCCTCCGATGCAGCCACCGCCACCACCTCCGCCACCGCGGAGGCCTCCCGGCGGCGGCGGCCCACCCGGGGGTCCCCCTCAGGCGCCGAGGCCCACCGCCCGCCAGCAGATCAACTGGAAGTGGGTGCGCCGCGGGCTGTACGCCATGGTGGCCGTGCTGATCGTGCTGCCGATCGTCACGTTTGGGATGGCCTATCTCATCGTCGACGTGCCAAAGCCCGGCGACATCCGGACCAACCAGGTGTCGACGATCCTGGCCAGCGACGGCAGCGAGCTCGCGAAAATCGTTCCGCCCGAAGGAAACCGCGTCGACGTCAACATTGACCAGATTCCCGTTCATGTCCGCAACGCGGTGATGGCCGCCGAGGACCGCGACTTCTACTCCAACCCGGGGTTCTCGTTCTCCGGATTCGCCCGCGCGTTCAAGAACAACATCTTCGGCGGCGATCTGCAGGGCGGCTCGACGATCACCCAGCAATACGTCAAGAACGCGTTGGTCGG
>JAVXWV010000089.1:0-6399 GCA_032230775.1 Mycobacterium sp.
GACGGTTCGATCAACGATGACCGGAACGAAATCGCGGTCGCCATGGCGGTTACGTCCGCCGATCACTGGGACGAGTTCCGTTCGGTTCCTTGGGTTTCGCACATTGGTGACCACGCAGTCCTCAAGCGGCGCGCTCCCGACGCGGTCGATCTTCACGTCGAAGCCCTGGGCTTCCAGTACGCCGATAGTGGCTATGGCGGAGTCGGCTGCTGAGGCGATGCCTGCGTTGGCAAGGATCAATCCGCAAGCGCCAGCGGCCAACGCGATAAGTGTGAGCAGTGTGGCACGCATGGCGGGCCTCCGTTCTTTCCGTTTAGTCGGTGTCAGCCGGTTCAACGGGCGGAGGTCACAGGGGGTTCAAAGGAATCTCGAAAACTTACTGAAGTCGCCGAAACTGCGGTGAGACAGCGAAAGACCCGGCCGCGGGGGGGTTCGGCCGGGTCTTTCTGGTCCTGTCCCAGGTGCTGCCCTACGCAGGCGCAGGGATTCGCTCCTGCGCCGGTTCTCCGGCACGCGGGGTGCGATTGTCGTCAACCATGGTGAGTTCGTCGAACGGGTCCTCTCCACCCAGAACGGCGGTCACCTTGTCGCGATCGATCGTCTTGGTCCACGATCCGACCAGCACCGTCGCCACCGCGTTACCGGAGAAGTTCGTGACGGCGCGGGCCTCGGACATGAACCGGTCGATACCGACGATGAGGCCGACACCGTCGAGCAGGTCGGGACGGTGGCTCTGCAGGCCGCCTGCCAGGGTGGCCAGCCCGGCGCCGGTCACACCGGCCGCACCCTTGGACGCCACCATCATGAACACCAGCAGGCCGATCTGCTGACCGACCGACAGCGGGCTGCCCATCGCGTCGGCGATGAACAAGGACGCCATGGTCAGGTAGATCGCGGTGCCGTCCAGGTTGAACGAGTATCCGGTCGGGACCACGACTCCGACGGTGCTGCGGTCGACGCCAAGGTGCTCCATCTTGGCGATCAGCCGCGGCAGTGCCGACTCCGACGAGGAGGTCGAGAAGATCAGTAGGTACTCGCGGGCGAGGTAACGCACCAGCTTGAAGATCGAGACGCCCGACACCACACGCAGGATCGAGCCGAGCACACCGAACACGAACACCACGCAGGTGATGTAGAAGGCGAGCATCAGCGTCAGCAGTTGGGTCACTGCTGACCAGCCGGTCTGGCCGACGACGTTGGCGATCGCGCCGAACGCGCCGATCGGGGCCAGCCACAGGATCATCACAAGCACCTTGAAGACCAGCTTCTGCAGGTGCTCGATGCCGCGCAGGATCGGCTCGCCTGCTCCACCCATCGCCTGCAGGGCGAAGCCGACCAGTAGCGCAACAAACAGCGCCTGCAGCACATTGCCTTCGGTCAGCGATGAGAACAGCGTCTTCGGAATGATGTGCTGAATGAAGTCCATGAGTCCGCCGGACTCATGCGCTGTTTCGGCAAGTTCGGCGCCCTTGCTGGCCGTGCTCGGGGTCAGGTGCATGCCGCTGCCGGGGTGGATCAGGTTGCCGACGACCAGGCCGATCGCCAGTGCGAAGGTGGACATCACCAGGAAGTAGACGAACGCCAGGCCGCCGACCTTGCCGACGGTAGCGGCCTTGCGAACCGAACCGATGCCAAGCACGATCGTGCAGAAGATAACCGGCACGATCATCATCTTGATCAGGCTGACGAACATCGTGCCGAGCACGCCCACGCTCTTGCCGATCTCGGGGGCAAGCAGGCCGACGGCGATGCCGACAAGAACCGCGACGACAACGGCGATGTAGAGCCAGTGCGTACGGTCGCGGCGCGGCGATGCCGGCGGCTCGGGTACCGGGGGCCTTTCCAGGGTTGTCATGGCTGTTCCTCCAAAGTCGAAATCCAAATGTGGTCTGCACGAATGTTCGCCGAGGACGTGAGCCGGGTCACGTTTTTGTTCATTAAGTACAAGCAAGCCATATGCCCCACCAGGGAAAACGCCGGTGAAGGCGTCGCCGTGTAACTGACGGGTGCTGAGCAAACGCACTCCGACGGCCATCGCACCCAGGCCGCCTTGATTCCGCGACGGGCGACTGCTCGGGCACGGACTCGAAGGTGGGAAGCCTTGTAGCCGATCGTAGCCGATATTGCTACAATCGGCTACATGAGTAGGACGATCCCGCAGCGCGATCTTCGCAACGAGAATGCGAAGGTGATGGACGCCGTGACGGCAGGCGAGACGTTCGTAGTGACACGCAACGGCGAACCGGTGGCCGAGCTTCGACCGATACGAGCTGCTCGCCGCACCTTCATCACGCGCGAAGAAGTCGCGAGTTTGGCCGGCGCGGCTGTGCGCATCGACCATCGTCGGTTCCGCGAGGACCTTGACCGCGCGATCGATCAAGGTCTATGACGTGACGTCTGGTCTTCTCGATACGTCGGTCGTGATCGACTGGCACGATCCGTCGGTTCTTGCCGCATTGCCTGATGAGATAGCGATTTCAGCGATTACGGCTGCCGAGCTGGCCGCCGGTCCGCTGCTGGCGGCAACGCCGATCGAAACGGCCAAGCGCCAGGCTCGGTTGCTGGAGGTCGAATCTCGTCTTGAGCCAATCCCTTTCGACGGTGCCGCGGTACGCAGTTACGGACTCGTCGTTGCCGCCGTGGTTGGTGAAGGACGAAAGCCCCGAAGCAGATTCGCCGATCTGCTGATCGCTGCGACCGCGCATGCAAACGGGCTGGACCTCTACAGTCGCAATGCCGACGACTTCGCCGGGCTCGGGGACCTTGTGCGCGTCATCGGCATCTGAGCATCGCACTCAGCGAGAACGACGACCGCCCAGGTCCCGGGCCAGGCGCACATCGGGAACGGTCACATCGTGGATGCGGCGCTGCCGGTGAGCTGGAGCTGACGTCGGTGCCATGGGGCAGGTTGCCTGCCGACAACGGCTGGTAGCCGCTCGTACTCATCAGATACTGGCCCCGAGGCCAGCGGTGACCTGCTTTCATTGCGTTCAGTGGAAGGGGCGATGCCGAGTGGCGGACGACGTGAGCGGGCAGGTAGCGACCCGAGACGGCCGCACTCTCGCCTACCTCGACGTTGGAGATCCGCGCGGACCACTTGTTGTGCACAATCACGGTGGACCGAGTAGCCGGCTCGAGGCACGTCTGCTCGCGGATGCGGCATCGAAGAATCGGTTGCGACTCGTATGCGTCGACCGACCTGGCATGGGACAGTCCAGCCCACAAAAGGCACGCACCTACGAGGGCTGGGCGGACGATCTGGTGACGATCGCCGACGCGTTGGGGCATCGCGAGTTCGGGGTGACCGGCTGGTCGGAGGGTGGCCCGTGGGCGCTCGCGGGCGCCGCGTACATCGATCCCGTACGACTGCGCCACGTCACGAGCATCGCGCCTGGGAGCTACGGGGCATTCGGCGACAACTGGGCGGCGGAATACCTGTCCAAAGCCGACGCGCTAGGAGGATCCCTCGCACTGCGTTTCAAACCCGGCTTCCGCCTCATGTACGCGGCCCTTGGCATCACCGCCAAACACTTCCGCGACACCTTCGTCAAACAAGTGCGGAACGGGGTCAACGAATACGATCGACAAATCTTGCTGCGACCCGGAATCGGAACCGCCTTCGGTTACTCATGCGCCGAATGCTTCGCCCATGGCAGCGACGGGCTCGTCCGTGATGCTGAACTCCTCTATCGGAGTTGGGCTTTCGACGTGACGAAGGTCGAACGGCCAGTCCACATGTGGCAGGGGCTGGACGATCGCCTGGTACCGGACCCCATCAACAAGACGGTGGCCGACCGAATGCCAGGAGCGGTATGGCATCCGGTTGAGGGAGCCGGTCATTTCGTGGCAGTGGGCGCAGCGGATGACATCTTCCGCATCACGGCTGAGGAACTGGGCGCACATTGAAGAGATGGTGGCCCCGCTCACTTGCCGGCCAGGCGATCGCCCTGCAGATCCTGGTGATCGCGGTAGTGGTGCTGGCCGGCAGTGCGCTGGCGCTATTCGACGCCAGCCGAGACGGTGACGCCACCGCTCGTGAGCAGGTCATCAGCATCGCCACTGCGCTTGCGGACTCCCCGTCGACGGCCGCCGCTATCGAATCCGGAAGAGCGACAGCGGTTTTACAGCCGGTCACCGAGGCCGTCCGCACGAACACCCAAATTGCATTCATCACGATCATGGCGCCAGACCGGACGCGATTCACCCACACCGACCCGAGCCAGATCGGCGGGAAATACATCGGCACCATCGAGCCCGCGCTGCGCGGTGAGACGTTCAGCGAGGTCTACACCGGCACGCTCGGGCCGTCGATCCGAGCGGTGGCTCCGGTGCGCAACGAGTCCGGCCGCATCGTCGGGCTGGTGTCGGCGGGCATCCTGCAGCAGAGCCTGGCCGACCGATGGCGGTCGCAGGTGCCGACGATCGCCGCGGTCAGCATCGCCGCGTTGGCCGTCGCACTGGTTGGGGTATGGGCGATCCGGCGCCGGCTGTTGCGGCAGACCCACGGGCTGCGGCCCGACGAGCTACGGATGATGTACGAACACCACGACGCGATCCTGCATTCGGTGTCCGAGGGGCTGATCGTGGTGGACCGCAACGGCGTTGCGCTGGCCAACGACGAGGCCCGCAGGCTGCTCGCGCTGCCGCCCGGCCCTGTCGAGCGATCGGATCTGCCGGAATTCCTTCGCACGTACAACCCTGGAGCGCGCGACGAGGTGCATGTCACCGATGACCGGGTGTTGGTGGTCAACCGCTCCCCCGTCGAGGATGGACCGCACGACACCCAGTCATCGGAAGTGGTAACCATCCGCGATCGCACCGAATTGCAAGGCGCGCTCGGCGAACTCAGCTCGCTGAAGGTGCTGACCGACACATTGCGGTCTCAGGCGCACGAGGCCGCCAACAAGCTGCACACCATCGTCACGATGGTCGAGATGGGCCGTTCCGACGAAGCGGTGAAGTTCGCCACCGACGAGCTCGAGCTGTCACAACAACTGGTCGATCGACTGTCCAGCGCCGTCGGTGAGCCCGCGCTTGTCGCGCTGCTGCTCGGCAAGACGGCACAGGCCGACGAACGCGGCATCGAGTTGACCGTCACCGAGGAGACGCATCTCCCGTCGAACGTCGACGATCTCGCGCTGTCCGGCCAGGAGATGGTGACGGTGCTTGGCAACCTGATCGACAATGCGATGGACGCCTGTGACCGCGAAGACCCGTGGGTCGAAG
The DNA here is from genome assembly GCA_032230775.1 of Mycobacterium sp. Taxonomy (GTDB): domain Bacteria; phylum Actinomycetota; class Actinomycetes; order Mycobacteriales; family Mycobacteriaceae; genus Mycobacterium. Next base: position 5,227 of record JAVXWV010000089.1, read on the forward strand.
TCACCGTCAGTCAGGATGACGGCACGCTGTCGATCCAGGTGGCCGACAGCGGTCCCGGCATGGACGCCGCCACATTCGAGACGGCCATGCAGCGCGGCTATTCGACGAAGGGCGACTCCGACCATCACGGGTTGGGGCTCGCGCTGGTTGCGCAGGTGGTCAAGCGCCACAGCGGCACGTTGAGCGCCGACGTCAGCTACGGATCGGTCGTGACGGTGACGGTGACATCGTGATCAGTGTGCTGATCGTCGAGGACGAGCCGTTGATCGCCGAGGCGCATCGCACGTATCTCGGTCGGCTACCGGGCTTTTCGGTGGCGGCGGTAGCGCATACCGCCCGCGATGCCATGCGCGCCGCGTCCGAGGCCGCGACGACCGAAGCGCCGGTCGACTTGGTACTGCTGGACATTGGGCTCCCCGACGCCAGCGGGATCGCGTTGGCTTCGGCGTTGTCGGGTCTGCGTCCGGCGCCCGACATCATCGCGATCACATCCGAGCGCGACCTGGAGATGGTGCGCGCGGCGGTCGGCCACGGGGCGCTGGCGTATCTGCTGAAGCCGTTCACCTTCGCGGCATTTCGGGACCGCCTTGAGCGCTACCGTCGCTACCGCGAGGCCCTCCCGGCAGGCACCGACGCGGCCAGTCAGGCTGAGGTCGATCGCGCGCTGGCCGAACTGCGGGTCGCCGCGGACCGGTCCGCTGCGCCGAAAGGTGCGGCGCAGGGCACCAACGACGAGATCGCCCGCGCGGTACGGGATTCCGTCGACGGCATCACGGCCGACGAAGCGGCCAAGCAGGTCGGGGTGTCGCGGGTGACGGCGTGGCGCTACCTCGAACGGCTCGCCGACGAGGGCATGCTAACGCGCCAAACCGACTACGGCAAGGCGGGGCGGCCGAAGACCCGCTACACCTGGCGCTAAGCCGTCGCCGGCTCCAGCTCGCAAAGCCTGCGCAGCGCGATCTCGTCGGTCGCCACAAAGTGCGAGTTCAGCTGCGGAATGGTCGTCGAGGCGACGGAGAACGCGCTGACGTCGCCTGCGTAGTCGGCAACATAAAGCCGACCGCCGTCGAAACTCATTGCGACGCAAGACGGCCGGGCGTCGACCGTGACGGTGTTTACCACCTCATGGCTCAGCGTGCACAGCACAGCGACGTGGTCGTAGTCGACGACGTA